>JBGSPG010000091.1:0-6874 GCA_041738725.1 Saccharimonadales bacterium (SeqCode) | reverse complement strand
AGTCATAACTGTATAACTGTTAGCGCCATCCACGACGGCAATTGGCCGGGCACGGTAAACATTTATAGTGAAGTCGCCACCATGAACCTCTGCATCAAGTGATGGCTCAGTTTTATCGAACTCACCAAGCGGTGAATCGAGCGTCTTCATCACTTCTGCTACCGTATCGGCATTAGTTGCAATTGTTCGTTCGTCACCATCAACAAATACTTTTACAATTCTGGTATCTGCAGCCTGAACAGTGAGATTGCCGGTTATTACACCGTAAGCTCCGTAAGTCAGGAGCGCAATCAAACTTAAAAGAATTATGGGTTTCTTCATAAATAATATGGGTTAGTACTGGATCTCACACCTGTAAAATTCAACCTCATGTGTGTAACTAGTATACCACGGTACGCTTATTTTTGAGCTGATTCATATTCTGCACATAGTTCTCTGGCGAGAGTGACAGTAGGGCTGATGTCAGCCGGAAGTGTAGATGCGCTAAACCAACTGAGTTCTATAATTTCAAGCGGATGACGTATCTGAAAATGAACGTCTGGTGCACATTCTAGGTGATAGAACGTAACATTCATTTTCGGCCACCCCAACCTGTTATTTGCTACGCTTCGTTTTCCAATCTGCTCGAGACTAGCCTTCGGGGCAACTATTCCCGTCTCCTCATACATCTCGCGTACGGCAGCATCAATAGTAGACTCACCGCGGTCAACACCACCACCCGGCACGCTCCATTTCTGTAGACCGTAACTTGTCTTTTGGAGTAGTATTTTATTTTTTGAAGTTACTAGTACCCGAACGCGATTAGAATTATGCAGAACCAAACCGGTCAGTGGCCAAGTGAAGAAGTACACCACCCTTACCAACACTTCATATATTTTTTTCATGAAAGTAACTCCAGCGGTGCAAAAGATGCATTAAGTTTTTTTACACCCTTAGTCTTAAACGCAATTGAAAGCATCTCACCATCAACGTCCACGACTGTTCCAATTCCAAATAATTGATGCTTCACACGTGAACCAACTGCAACATCAATACCAGGTTCGGGTGTATAGTGTGACTCACTCTGCTCAACCTTCGGAGTAAATAACGGTTCAGCAAAAAAACCGCCAGATTCATGTTCGCCGTCTACCTCAGAAAGAAACCGAGATGGGGGATTATGCTGTGAACTCCCGTATAGCATTCTACTATTTGCATGGTACATAAATAGTTCTTCCCTCGCCCGAGTCATACCGACATAACAAAGTCTGCGTTCTTCTTCCATTTCTGACGCATCAAATAGTGCCCGCGAGTGCGGAAAGATAGATTCCTCCATACCAGCTAAAAATACAACTGGGAACTCAAGGCCTTTAGCAGCATGAAGCGTCATTAATGTGACCGCATCTGACTGTTCATCGATGCCATCTAAATTAGAAACAAGTGCTATTTCTTCGAGGAACCCGTCGAGTCCGAGTGTTTCATATTCCTTCGCAACACTGATGAGTTCTTTTACGTTTTCAATTTTATCAATTGATTGTGGAGAATCGTCATCGAGGTATTCTTTGTAGCGTGTACGCCGAATTACTGCATCTATAAAAGGTGCTACGCCGAGATCATCCTTCTGAATTCTCAGATCATTCAGTAAGTTGCTGAGATCAATTAAACCTTTAAGCGCCTTACCAGAAATAGTTGGGGAGGTTTGAACCTGGTTAACTGCTTGACTGAGAGTCAGTTTTTTTTCACTTGCCCAGTCGAAAAACTTTTCTAGGCTTCGGGCACCAACACCACGAGTCGGCACGTTCACTATACGGAGAAAGCTCGTACTATCTTCAGGTTGATACAGTAGTCGAATGTACGCCATAATGTCTTTGATTTCTTTTCTGTCATAAAAGCGTACACCCCCAACAACACGGTACGGTACGCCATAACGTAAAAACGCTTCCTCCAGACTTCGGCTCTGCGCATTTGTTCGGTATAGTATTGCAAAATCATTATACGGGCGAACCTTCAAGTTCATCTGTGTCTTAATTTTACTGACTATACTTTCACCTTCATGCGACTCTGATTGCACTTGCACTATCTGCACCGGCGCACCGGCACCTGCTTTAGTCCAGAGCTGCTTATCACTGCGCTGTTCATTCTTAGTAATCACTTTGTGTGCAGCGTCAAGAATATTTTTAGTGCTTCGGTAATTCTCCTCAAGTTTAATAAGCGTTGCACCGGGGAAGTCGCGTTCAAAGTTAAGAATGTTTCTAAAGTCTGCACCGCGCCAGCTATAAATACTCTGCCAGTCATCACCAACCACGCAAATATTTTTTGATTCATTTAGTAGTAGTTTTATAAGCGTGTACTGCGCGTTATTTGTGTCTTGATACTCGTCTACCATAATGTATTTAAACTGCGCTTGCCACTTCTGATGAAGCTCTGAGTTATGTTTAAGCATTGCAACAGTTCGCCCAATTAAATCATCAAAGTCGAGCGCACCCGCGTCACGAAGTGTCCGTTCATACAGCGGGAAGACTTTTGCAGCAACCTTCTGTGCGGGGAGTGTAGCCGTACCTGCATATACCTCTGGTGAAATTAGCTCATTTTTGGCCGCACTAATTAAGCCGCTAAGCATACTCGGCTTAAACTGCTTTTCATCAATATATAGTTTTTTACAGGCCTGTTTAATCGCACTCTGTCGATCAGATTCATCAAATATCACAAAATTTTTTGGGATTCCAACATATTCGCCATCTTGTCGAAGAATTCGTACACAGATAGAGTGGAATGTACCCATATACGGCATGAATGAACGGTCTGCGTGACTACGGGCAAGCAGCTGTGCAACGCGTGTTCGCATTTCTTTTGCTGCTTTATTTGTAAATGTAACCGCCAAGATTGCATACGGACTCACGCCAGTACTGACAAGGTGAGCTATTCTGTGCGTTAAAGTTTTTGTCTTACCACTCCCGGCACCAGCTAAAATCAATACGGGGCCGTCAGTAATTTCAACTGCTTGTTTTTGATTTTCGTTTAAGCCTTCGAGTAGATTTTGCACTTACCAAGTATACCAAATTTTAGCTGCTATCAGTGTCTATACTAGAGCGGAATTGGCACTGATATACCAGACACAACAATATACACGCCTACAGCTAGGATAATTGCGAGTATCAGTAATAGAACTATCGGTGCCTTATTATGGTGCTCTAATTTTGACCAATCATGTAATGTCGAATGGTATTCTTCTGTATCGAATACCGCAACCTTTGGTTCATCTGTATCTTCATCAAACGTGACAGGATCACTTTTTAGGTTGTCTGAATAGATTTCAGATCCTTTGGTTTCTGATTCTTCAGGGGTCTCATCTTTTTTTACTTCTTCCTTAGAATCTGTCCCTGCTTCAGTACTAGTATTACGTGTATCAAGCTCATCAATAAGTTCGGTTGCAGATGGATCATCGTCATGTAAGTCGATAGTGTCGCCAGCTGCATCATCAGCCAATTCAGCCTCTGTAGCGGTATTATCACTATCCTCGTCCTGACTATCTTTAGAGCTCTCTATACTTTTTTCGACAGCCCCTATATTTGAAGTACCGGGAGGCTTAATTTCTGCCTCTTTTTTAACTACTACCGGTTCTTTTGCTTCCACATCAACGGATTCAAGTGCGACAGCCCCGGGTGCATCAGCTACTTCTTCATTCACCCTTAAAGATCCTGAGCTGTGACCAGAAACCACCTGAGCACTACTATCCATGGTTGAAGAATTTTCTACCACTTCAACCGAACTGGGCACAGCCTCAATCAGCTTCTCGTCAGAAGATTCAATTAATTTCTGGCTAGGGTGGGTGGATTTTAATACAGAACTTGTTCTTTTTTTTGTACCAGGGTTATGGATAATATCAAAACTCTTGGCCTTGTGATGATGAGTCGTTTTTTTGGGTAGGTTCGGTTTACTCATCTTCTCACCAGTTTTACCAAGCAGCGCCTCGGTCTGTTTTGCAAGCTCGCTTACTGCGTCATCTAGCACCGAAAAGTCTGTATCATCCTTATGTGCGACAGCCTTGGATTTAGAACTTTTTTTGCCAATCATCGTGATGACTCCTTTTTTTCCTTAACTTGAACCGATGCCAGCCTAGTTGCAGATTCTACTATCGGCCAAAAGGTAGCAATATTCAAACTTGCGCCACCAACCAAGAGCCCGTCTACTCCTTCGGTCTGAAGATATGCTGCGGCGTTATCTTTTGTAACACTACCCCCATATAAAATCTTAATCTTGTTGGCAGCGTCTATTCCATATAAACTTGCGATATCTCGCCTAATTTTTGTAATAAGCTTGGCAACATCTTCAGGGTGTGCAAATTTGCCAGATCCGATTGCCCAAACAGGTTCGTAGGCAACTATAATTTTAGCGATCTCTTCGCCAGTTAAATTTGCCATTCCAACAGTAATCTGATCGTGGAGTACCTGATTAGTATGAAAATGCTCTTTTTCTAGAAGAGTTTCTCCGATACATAGAACCGGCGTAATACCGCTTCTAACTGCTGCCGCTACCTTTGCTCGAATTAGTTCATTTGATTCATGAAACACATGTCGCCGTTCGGAATGTCCAACCAAAACATACTTTGCTATTCCCCGAAGCATAGGCATACTAATTTCACCAGTAAAGGCACCCTCGTCTTGGAAATAGGCATTTTGGGCACCAACCCGAATATTCGAATCTGAAAGTACGTCAGAGACCTGTGAAAGTGCGAGTGTATGAGGTGCGATGCCAATAATGACTTCAGGAATTGGTTCTTTTTGAGTTAATTTCTGGGCATATGAAATAGACTGTTTTACCGTAAGGTGTGTCTTGAGATTTCCTAGTATTACTTTTTTTCGCCCACTCATAAATAATAGCTGATCGTTAGATAATGATTACGCTTATTGTAGCACAGAAACATAGTTGAAGCTCTAGACATCAAGGAGTGCTTCTATACCAGGGAGCTTTGTGCCGCTCATGAGCTCGAGGCTCGCGCCACCTCCGGTTGATATATGACTAAATGAACCTTCGGAGTGATTCTCTAACCAGCTCAGTACAAAATCAGCCGTATCACCCCCGCCTATAATACATTTTGTACTGTGTTGTTGGTCCGAAAGGGCTTGTGCAAGCATATCTGAACCTTGGGCGAACTGAGGCAACTCAGTCATACCCAGCGTTCCGTTCCAAACTACCGTTGCCGCTCCTTTGATGTGCTCCGTAAACATACGCATAGTCTCAAAACCAATATCTAAGATGCGTTCATCCTGCGCTACCCCATCTAGGCTACAATCTCGTCGAGCTGAGTGTTCTGATATATCGGCTGCAACTGCAACATCAGTCGGTACAATCAACTGACCTGGCCGCGCCTTTGCAATAATTGATTGAACTTGTGGACTTCCATCTGGATCTACCAAACTTAGTCCTATTTCGTATCCAGCTGCGGCGGTAAAATTATTAGCCATAGCGCCACCAACTAGCACCGTATCTGCGGTTTCTAAAAAACGCTCAATAAGCGGAAGTTTGTCTGATATTTTTGCTCCGCCAAGCACTGCAACCAATGGTCGCTCGGGGTTATCCATAGCCTGGGTTAAAACCGTATATTCCGTTTCTAAAAGTAGCCCAGCAACTGCAGGTACAATATGTGAGATCCCCTCGGTGCTCGCATGTGCACGGTGGATTACCCCAAACTCATCGTGTACTACGTAGTCGGGGTTGATTATAGATTTTAAGTCATGTGCGAAGTCTGGGTCGTTCGCCTCCTCGCCCGGATAAAATCGTATGTTCTCTAATACTGTGACTTTTCCCGGCTCTACCTTCTTCAAAGCTTGTTTTGTCACATCGCTGCAACAATCACTAATAAATTCTACTGGTAGTTTGAGGAGTTCTGAAAGTCGCTCTGCAACAGGCTCTAACGTAAATTCTAGGTTACGTTCGCCTTTTGGTCTACCGAGGTGAGACATAATTACAACCTCACACTGACGTTCAAGCAAATAATTGATGGTCGGCAAAGCTTTTGTAATACGGTAGTCGCTTGAGATCTTCCCGTCTTTTGTCATTGGAACATTAAAGTCAGTTCTAAGCAGTATCCGCTTGCCGTGGACCGAGATATCTCGAACAGTTTTTTTATGAAACTTAGTTACAGGTTGCGCCATGTACTATTCCAAAGCTCTGACTTTAATAGTGTCTGTTCCGCCTGCCGTTCCTGGGTGCTGACCAGAAGCGACAACAATAGTATCGCCCTTCTTAAGAATCGATTCACTTCGAAGCCAATCTGTCAGCTTGGTTGCAGCATATTTATCATCGGGTCGAACGTAGACTTTTGTTCCGTGCAGGAGTGCAAGTTGCTGTGCAACACGCGCCTCAGGTGTTACCACAATAACCGGGACTTTTGGTCGTCCACCTGCAATCGCAACTGCAGTTGCGCCGGTCTTAGTTTCTGCAACAATTGCAACCGCTTCAATCAGAGTCGCCAGATTGATTGTTGATAATGCAATTGCCTCACCAAGTGAACTTATCTCTTTTTTAGCAAATGTAGCAGTTACGGTTGCGTTCTCCTGTGTGTACATAACGATTCGTTTCATAATCTCGATTGCCTCAATCGGGTATCTACCAACTGCAGTCTCGTCAGAAAGCATAACGGCGTCTGCTCCAACAATCACTGCGGTGGCTACATCAAAGACCTCAGCACGTGTTGGCTCGGGCTGCTCGAGCATACTAGCAAGCATTTGTGTGGCGACAATGCTTACCTTGTGATGGCGCATACAAAGTCGAATAATTTCACGCTGCCAAACGGGCACACTCTCAGGCATTGTTTCAACTGCGAGGTCACCACGTGCAACCATTACCCCGTCACTTGCCTGTACAATCTCCTCAAGGTTCTCTAGGGCTCGCTTAG
>JBGSPG010000076.1:0-3986 GCA_041738725.1 Saccharimonadales bacterium (SeqCode) | reverse complement strand
GCTTCTTCAGCGATTTCGGCTCTGACAGCATCTTCTGCCGTCTGGCCGTCTTCTATACCGCCCATAATTGCAGTAGTGATTCCTTCAAGGCTTTCGTGCCAGTTGAGTAATGCGTACTTGCCAGTACTTTTGTCTTTAAGATGTACAATAACGGTCTCCCGTTCGACTTCTTCAAATTCGGGACGCGGTGGATTCTTAATATCATCTTCGCATGGGATAATCACCTGCGTGATTGGAAGTTGAAACTTTTGAGCGAATTCGAAGTCTCGTTCGTCATGTGCTGGCACCGCCATAATTGCACCCGTACCGTAACCCGCAAGTACATAGTCTGCAATCCAAATCGGAATCTTTTCATCATTTATCGGATTGATGGCGTATGCCCCGGAAAAGACACCTGTTTTTTCTTTAGCTGATTGGCGTTCCACCTCAGACTTAAGTGCGGCGAGCTTTATATAGGCGTCAACCTCGGCACGCTGCTCCTCATTTACAATCTTCTGAACAATATCACTCTCAGGCGCAACCACCATAAATGTGACACCGAACAACGTATCTGGACGCGTCGTGAATACTGTAACTACCTCATCAGTACCATCAAGCTTAAAATCAATCTCGGCTCCAACACTTTTACCGATCCAGTTCTTCTGAGCTAGTTTGACGCTCTCGGTCCAATCTAAATCATCAATCGCCTCAAGTAGCTCATCTGCATATTCAGTAATTTTAAAGAACCACTGTTTAACCTCTTTCTTTTCTACAGTGGGGTCATCACTACCTTCATGACGCCAGCATTTGTCATCAATAATTTGCTCGTTAGCGAGTACTGTTTGGCACTTTTCACACCACCACTGCATACGAGAATCTTGGTAGGCAAGTTTATTACGGTACATCTCTGAGAAGATCCACTGAGTCCATTTGTAATATTCTGGCTGATGCGTTGCAATCTCTTTTTCCCAATCATTACTCCAACCCATCGCCTTGTACTGCTTGTGATAACTCGGGATAATTGTTGCCATGCTTTCTTGCGGAGAAACTCCAGCTTTAATTGCATAATTTTCAGCAGGCAGACCAAACGCATCCCAACCTACAGGGTGATAACTTTCGTAACCCTGCTGGCGTTTAAAGCGGGCTTTTACATCGCTAATGGTGTAGTTCATAGCGTGGCCGATGTGTATGCCGGCGCCGCTCGGGTAGTTGAACATGCTCATTGCAATATACTTTGGCTTTTCGCTCTTAAAATCTGCAGTATAGGTGTTGGTTTCATCCCAAATCTGCTGCCATTTCGGCTCAATATCTTTTGGACTATATCTCTTCATTCTATCTATTGTACCAGATGTCTAAGCTATATAATTTGAAATATAAAACCCGTGCTTGGTGAATACACTACGGCTAACGGGCGTCGTCAGCCTTTTGTTGTCTAATCAACTAGAGCCGCTGACTCTCTACGGTCAATTGCTCGCTGTCGTCTAATGCGTCGTCGCTCCCGCTCACTCAGGCCGCCCCAAATACCAAACTTCTCACCCTTTACTAAAGCAGCCTCTAGGCAAACTTCTCTTACAACACAACCCTTACATACCTCTTTAGCTTCGCGAGTACTCGCACCACGCTCAGGAAAAAAGAGGTCGGGATCAACACCAAGACAATTACTAAAATCCTGCCAACCTTTTTCAGGATCATCACTATCTTTGGAAGTATCTTGATTTACTGAGTCTTGATCAGTTGGATCTGGTCGCAGTAGCTCACCTAGCTCTTCCAGTATGACCTCACCCTCTTTATCATCAGAAGATATCCCAGAGAGTTGTGTTAATCGTTTTTGAGCATGTGGAAATGATGAATAGTCTTCTGAATTAACTGCTTTATGCATTGCAACGACAAGTGATCGTAATGCCAAATCGGGTGAAACTAAACTTATCTGACTTATAATCCCCGTTGTTTCATTTCTCCCTAAAACCCACGAAGCCAGCATGTCTCCCAAGATGAATGCCCTGGTTTGCTGTCCCTTGTCCCTCTCCATCTCTAAACGTTTTGTTAATTTTGTTGGGATAACCTGTGGAATTTCCAGACTATCCGGATCATCCTTCGCGTGAGAACAATAATTTCTCAGAACGACGTCGTCGATGCTATACCTTTTACGTGAAGACAACCCACCATCTGTGACTACTACATTCTCAAGCAAAGGGGTTTCTCTTAAGAATCGAGTGACACGGGTAAATAAATTAGCTCTCTCACCTGCGGTTATATCACCCATATAATCAATCGGTAATTGTGATCTTGGCATCAGCGTATCGCCAGCTGATAGTAGGCCCGAGGCAATCGTTACGTATGTCTCTGGTATTTCTGCTTCACGAAAACTATCTACTACCCTGCAATTTTTTTCACCACCGTGCAGCTCACAATCGTTACAACTCGTTTCAACAATCTCGCTTGTACCAGACCCAGCTAACTCAGACATAAGACCTCCGTTTTGTTTTGATGTATGTGATTGTATGCCTCAAGCTTCTAGACTGCAAGCATTTACAGTATAGAATGGTACATCCCCTGGCCTATAACTCAGACTCGTTTGAAGAGAGCTACATAATCGATAGACCCTTCTAGGAAAGGATAGTATTATACATGCAGATGAATCGCCTATATTCCATTCGACGTAAGCTTTCACGTTCTTATGAAGCTTCAAATCTCATTACAATCTCACGCTCGGCACTTTTATATAACTTTGATCTGATTTCAGATATACACAAGCTACCACTTATATCTGTCCTCAAAGCAAACGCATATGGCCACGGACTAGAGGAAGTAGCCTCAATATTAAAAGCCCGGGAGTTCCCATTTATTGCTGTTGATGGGTATTTTGAGGCACTCAAGATTCGACACGACAGCAAGCAACCAGTGCTCGTGATGGGCAGTATTGGTGCGAACAATATTAACGCACTTCGAGCCAATAATGTTTCATTTGTAGCATTCTCTAAAGAATCATTTAATACGCTCAAAAAATCGCGCCGAAAACTTAGCATTCACCTCGAGATTAATACTGGTATGAACCGTCACGGACTGAGTTTAGATGAGCTCTCTGAGATATTAGATGAACTCTCAGCCTATCCGAAAATAAATATTGAAGGCGTTATGACTCACCTCAGTTCGGCGGATGAAGTCCAGCAAAACTACTCAGATCAGCAATTTATACAGTTTGAATCTGCACTAGAACTTATATCAAAAGCCGGCATGTATCCAAAACACATTCACGCAACCAACAGCGCAGGTACCGCAAAAAATATACCCAGTTATATCACTGCTGTGCGACCAGGAATTGCTCTTTACGGAATAAACACGCTTGAGAAAACTGATCCGTATTACAATCGTTACGAAAAGCTGAGACCAGTCTTAAAATTAACATCAAAAATAGACCAGATCATTACAGTAGGCACAGGAGACAGTATTGGATACAATCGCACGTACCGTGCAAAAAAATCCACTAACATAGCGACGGTCCCGATTGGCTACTACGAAGGCATACCGAGATCTCTCAGTAATACAGCATTTATTACGTCAGGGCAGAAGTTATTACCAACAACTGGCACCATCTGCATGAACCACACAATGTTCGACTGTTCCGATACGAAGTTAAAGGTTGGTGATGACGTAACGTTAATTAGCAGCGTACCTACTTCACCAAATAGTATTGCGAACCTTCGGAGGAGTGATGATATATTTGAATATTCCTTACCTACTGGATTACGCAGTACTATCCGAAGACGCATAGTTAGTTAACGCATCAATAAGTCGATGTAGGTTGTTACGAAAGGCTTTTTCATCTGTTTCTAATAAGGTCATCCTAAGCCCGGGTATATGGCTATTGAAGCCTGTCTTCAATGGGACAGTACACAGGCCGGAGCTGGCAAGAAGTTGATAGCAGAATTTTTTGTCTAAATCGCCATCATGCATTGTGGCTATTTGGGTGTCAAGCAAAGTCTGGGCATTCGGGTTTTCTGCTTTAA
>JBGSPG010000075.1:0-5115 GCA_041738725.1 Saccharimonadales bacterium (SeqCode) | reverse complement strand
GATCTGGGTGTTGCATTTACTGTAGACGCGCTTTTAGATTCAGATGTATCTAATCTTACTAAACTGGGTACACTTAACGAAGAGGTAGGCCTGTTGACTGCGCGACTCCACGGATCACTGCAGGATATTTCAGGTCGTGCTATTGAAGCCTCTGACTGGGGCCTAGAAGAATCAGATATGGTTGAAGCTGCATGGCTTGGGGAGGTCGCATGTGCTCGGATTGCCTTAGTGGTAATTGTGGATGTTGCTATGAACAGGGGCGGAATTGATGCTGTTCCGCTTCGCACGGCTGCGAGTGACCAAGAAGATGCACCTATCATCTACCCGTTTAAAGCAGATTAAGCAATCAAAATAATTGATCTTTACCCCTGTTTTTAGTACTATATATGAGTCCAATTGGTGTACGGGCGATTAGCTCATTTGGCTAGAGCGCCACATTGACGTTGTGGAGGTGGGAGGTTCGAATCCTCCATCGCCCACCAAAATAAAAATCCCGCTTGTTCGGGATTTTTGTTTTATGAGATATCTTCTATTTTCAAATCACTCTTACTATTTATGCTTGCCTTAATGATGACTCTAAATAATACTTACAAAGTAGGAGGACAGCATTTATGTCAGAGAGAATGAAAATTGAACAGGAAATTGTAGCTAGACCGAGCCCAGTTGCGATGGCTTGTGAGTCAATATACGAAGGCATAGGGGGTAAAAGGGGTGATTCTGGTGAAAAAACAGGCGTCTTTGCAGGCAACTTGCCGGTTAAGATAGCAGATTTTAGTCGGGATAACTCATGGACACATAAGAGATTCCAGGTGTGGCTAACAACACCCGAGGTTGAAAGAGTAGAGTTCCGAGTTATTGATGGAGGTAGCGGGGCAGATGATCCGGAGCTGTATCTAGAGATTATTCATAGAGATATGCGTGAATCATGGGACTACCTTGATGGAGAAGACCAGCCTGAATGGGTGACCAAGGCACTAGATACACTGCTACTTGCTCAAGATGAACTCGGTGCGTCTCCTGAATAAGATTCTGGTATACTATCATATAAGCATTGACGTAGTGTAACGAACTACCGAGCTTCGTTGGCAAGATCAGAACGGACGTAATCGTGCTGATATAAGTAAAAGATTTCGGTGGAACCGCCTCTGTAAATCTGAAACTACTGCTATAAGGGCCTGCCCTTCATAGCTTTAGCGAAGAAGGGGCCCGAAACACGCTAACAGATGAAAATAATTCGTCTTGTAGCGTGTTTTTGTCATTCTGAACTCCCTTCTTCGGAGTAAACCTACGAAGGGCAAGCGATTCAGAAGCCAATATATTAAAGATTCCTGCCTTCGCAGGAATGACACTAGAAAGGTAAAAGTAATGGCAGATCAAAATAACGACCAACTTCATGCAATGCGCCACAGTTTAGCGCACATTATGGCTACTGCCGTTACGACGTTATGGCCGGAGGCAAAGCTAGGCGTCGGCCCGGTGGTTGAAAACGGTTTTTATTATGATATTGATGTCCCAGGGGTAACGATCTCTACTGATGACTTCAAAAAGATTGAAGAACTGATGAGAAAGATAGTAAATCAGAAACAAGTGTTTGAAAAGTCTGAAAAAGGTATTGATGAGGCGATTGCGTGGGCAGAGTCAGCCAAACAGCCATATAAAGTTGAACTGCTTAATGATCTTAAGCGTGCTGGTACTACTGTTGCTAAAGATCTTGACGCAGATGAGCTCGGTACAATTACCGATGGTGCAAGCGTGGTAGATACAGTGTCTTTTTATACCAACGGTGAGTTCACTGATTTATGTAGGGGTCCGCACGTAGAAGATACGGGCAAAGTTGGTGCGTTTAAATTAATGCGCGTAGCTGGTGCGTACTGGCGTGGCAAAGAGGGAAATCCTCAGATGCAGCGACTCTACGGTGTGGCATTTGAGA
This sequence comes from Saccharimonadales bacterium (SeqCode), assembly GCA_041738725.1. Lineage (GTDB taxonomy): Bacteria > Patescibacteriota > Saccharimonadia > Saccharimonadales > UBA7683 > JAGOUG01. The sequence continues at coordinate 3,185 of JBGSPG010000075.1, read as the reverse complement.
CTAAGGAACAGCTTCATGACTTTCTCCATATGCTTGAAGAAGCTAAAAAGCGCGATCACCGCAAACTTGGAAAAGAACTCGATTTATTTGTTGTTTCAGACTTGGTTGGTGCTGGCTTGCCGCTGTTTACACCACGCGGAACGGTGCTTCGCGAAGAACTAGCACGTTATTCTAATGAGCTACGTGAGCAGCGAGGATTTGAAAAAGTATGGGTCCCACATATTACAAAGCACGTTCTGTACGAGAAGTCTGGACACTGGGATAAGTTTGGTGATGAGCTATTCTTGGTAAAAAGCCAAGAAACTTCAGATCAACTTGTGATGAAGCCAATGAATTGCCCGCATCATACGCGGATTTACGAATCTCAACCTCGTAGCTACCGAGATCTGCCGATTCGGTATCTTGAAACGACGACTGTGTACCGAGATGAGAAGTCGGGTGAGTTGGGTGGCCTGAGCCGCGTCCGTTCTATTACACAAGATGACAGTCATGTATTTTGCCGTCCAGATCAGATAGGTGTTGAAATCAACAGTCTACTTGCAGCTGCTGCGCAGTTATATGCAACAGTTGATATGAAGCTTCGTGTTAGGTTAAGTTACCGAGATGAAACAGATGCATACCTTGGCGATCCGAAGCTTTGGGAATCTGCACAAGTACAGTTAAAAGATGCCGTAGTTGCAAACGGCCTCGATTTTTACGAAGAGGATGGTGAAGCAGCGTTTTATGGTCCAAAGATCGACTTTATGGCAACTGATGCTATCGGACGTGAGCATCAAGTAGCAACAGTACAACTTGATTTTGTGCAGCCGGAGCGGTTTGAGCTAGAGTACGCAGCCGAAGATGGCTCGAAGATGCAGCCAATAATGATACACTGTGCACTTCTTGGTTCAATTGAACGATTCCTCAGTGTCTACATTGAACATACCGCCGGACGGTTCCCAATTTGGCTTGCACCAGAACAGCTTCGATTGATTCAAGTTAAGGATTCACCCGAGCTTGATAAGTTTGTAGATGAAATCACAACATCTGCTAAACAGATGGGAATACGTGTCACAGTTGACCGTTCGAACGAATCCGTCGGTAAGAAGATTCGAAATTCAGAATTACTTAAAGTTCCATATAGTGTGGTAATTGGTGAAAAAGAACTTGAAACAAAGGAACTTTCACCGCGTGTCCGTTCTGATATTGCTGTTGAAAACCGCGAAGAAGCAGTATACCCAGTTGAAAATTTCCTGACTACAATTGCAAATGAGGCCAAAGGTCGAGTCCAAAAGTCGTCACTATAAATATCTTCTCTGACAGAACCCATCTCAAATCGGGTGACGTAATCAGAGATCTGATCTATAATAGATTGTTATGACTAGGCAGATTATTGCAGTTGATATAGATGATGTACTCGCAGATACTACAGACACTCTCAGGTTATTTGTGAATGACAAATTTGGAGTTGATTTAGGCAAGCACCATTACCGCGTGAAGGCGGAATATTGGGGCTACTATGAGACAGTATGGTCAAAACACGGAATACAAGCCAGTGGTGTGCTAGACGAATTTCATGCAAAATACACATTAAACCAGATGGATGCAAAACCTGTGTACGGTGCTAAAAAGGCGATTTCTATGCTTTCAAGTAAATATACGTTAGTCGCAGTGTCGTCGCGTGCCGTTGATCAGCAATTAGAAACTGAACGATGGCTAAAACATGTTTTTGGAGATGTTTTTAAAACAGTTCTCTGTATCGATACTAGAAAAACTGGTCTCGAGAAGGGTGAGACATGCCACCAACTCGGGGCAAGATTTTTAATAGATGATAACGTAGATCATTGCGATTCAGCCATAAGAGCCGGTCTGACCGCCGTTCTTTTCGGGTTATATGGCTGGCAGCACGAAGATAAGATCTCTGAAAAAATCGTAAGGTGTCCAAGCTGGGGGCTCGTATCGGAATATTTTAATGGTACGAGTTGACGGAGACTTTAAGGATAGTGTGTATACGCTGGTAGCTCAGATACCAAAAGGACGGCTTATGACCTATGGCCAGATCGCGGGCCTTTGTGGAGCCGCCTGGGCCGCTTGGGAGGTTGGCCAGATCGCACATACAGGTCCCGAGGATTTGCCCTGGTGGCGTGTCGTTAATAAACAGGGTGGGTTAGCGGCCGGCTATCCTGGTGGTGGCCGACAGAAGCACGGGTCATTACTAGAGGCTGAAGGTATCCAAGTTTCGAGCGATTTTACTGTAGACGTTACTAAATTACTGTGGCAACCTAGTGCTGATGGAGAGGTAGTTTGAAATGGCGGCCCTCAACCCAGTACCCAGTACCTATTCCCTCATCCCTCTTTTGGCCGTAGTCGGTGAGACTGCAAGCGGGAAGACCGCAGCTGCTATAGAGATAGCAAAACGTGTAGGTGGTGAGATTATATGCGCAGATTCGAGAACGGTGTATACCTATATGGATATCGGGACTGCAAAACCGTTAATCCAAGAGCAAGCTGGTATCATGCACCATATGTTAGATATTGTTGAGCCTGGTGAAAAGTTTAGCGTGGCAGAGTTTCAAAAACAGGCAAAGAAATGTGTTCAGGAGATCAATTCACGCGGAAATATACCTATTTTAGTGGGGGGCACGGGTCTATACGTTGATTCAGTGTTGTATAATTTCCACTTCCCAAAGACTATAGACGATACGAGTAGACAAACTGTAGAACAGATGAGTGATGACGAATTAACAACACTTATGCTTGAAAAAGCTATCGATACAACTACCCTGAACACAAAAAATAGACGCCATGTAGTTAATGCAATTTTGCGTGATGGCAAAGTTGGCACTCGTGAACCCCTTCTGCCAGATGCACGTATAGTTGGGCTCAGACTTGAAAGAGATGTACTGCTAAGTAGAATTACCCAGCGTGTAGATCAAATGTTTGAACAGGGGTTTCTCACTGAGGTGCAGCAGTTGGCTGAGAAGTATGGATGGGATAACGAGGCGATGTCAGGAATTGGCTATAGGGTAGCACGTCAGTATTTTGAAGGCGGAGTCTCTGAGGAAGAAGCCAAAGCCGCGTTCATCCAGAGAGATTTAAGTTTAGCTAAACGCCAGCGTACCTGGTTCCGGCGTAATAAGGATATTGGTTGGTTCGATGCTCCAAAAGACCTAATCGATAATGCCATCGAATTTGTATCAGCTTAG
>JBGSPG010000068.1:0-19398 GCA_041738725.1 Saccharimonadales bacterium (SeqCode) | reverse complement strand
TCGATTGTATCCTAGGCCTATCCAAAGAGCCAATACTCCAGAGAGTTCAGCCTGGGCGAGTGCTTCCACAGTTGGAAAGGCGTTTAAAAACTGTTCGTATTTAGGAATAACACGACTGACCTGTGTTTGCTGGAGCATAAGTTCTGAAACGAGAATCTTGTACGCATCGTAGCTCCCATCTTTTTCAGGCCTGCGCCAAGGTAGATCTCTTTTACTGAGTAGGTAGTATTCTTCAACAATTTGTACGAGCTGCGTGGTGTCCATACGCATCCACTATACGTGAAAGTTCAAGTTATAAAACTACACCGACGTGTCGTACGTCAGAAACATCAACAATTTTTGCAGACTTCGCAGTTGGAATATCAATAACATAATCGGCTGTTTCGGCAGTTGTAACAATCCTCACCACAGCCATTCTATCCGAGACCCAACGTGTTGGCATCGCTAGACCACTTAGCTTAGCAACAACTTTTGTGTCGTCTTGCTTTGTAGAACGGACCAAAAGTGCTCCTTGCCCATCACGCTTATCAGCCCAAACTACTTGCGCACCATTTGGGTTCAGCCCAAAGGCATATGGCGAGTCTATACGTCTATCGATTTTTTTAACTGCACCATTTTGTACTGCAATATTGTAGTAACTGTTGTCATCTGCAAGTACAGTGAGTGAATCATAGTTTGAACGAGTTACAACATTTGGCAATCGTCCTTCAAGATATGTTTTGGTAGCACTTGATCCTAAGTCTATGCTGGTTAATGGCGTGTTTCCACCTTCGCGGTAGCCATCAGCACCTGCGTAAAATACTTTATTCTGAGCAACTACTGCGGCTGCAAAATAATTTGCCTCAGCTACCTGTTTTTGTTTACCGGTGATTGGATTAAATGAAATCAGCTTTGTTAGTGCAGGGTCATCGTAGTTAACATTTTGGTTCGTCTTCTGAAAAACAATTGCATCATCTGCCCATTCAAGTAATTGTACGTCACTGCCTTCGTCTATTTTTCTGAGTCCAGCCGTTGCAAAATCTATAACGTAGATACCCGCGATCACTCGACTATTTACTACTTTGCCTTCTCGATTAGCAACCAAAATTCCGTAGCGGTTGCCTCTATGTAGAGTAAATTGAAGAAGGTCTCCATCTTCTTTACCGGTTGCTTCAATGACTTTTTGTTGCTGTGTGCCATCTAGGTTGCTCGCAAATATATCGTATTTACCGTCACGCTTACTGACAAAATAATCCTTAATATCTGAAACTAATGCGACCTCTTTTGATTCTACTCCGAATGAGAGTGGAATTGACTGGGTTTTATATCCGGGAGCACTGACCTGAAGGCGTGTTTTGGCATCACTTTCTGGCGCAACAACTATGCTTGCACGCCCAGTTTTATCACTTTTAACTGTGTCTTTTTCTAGTGCCACTGTTGCACCAGCGACCGGTTCATTTGTCAGCCAATTTCTAATATCTAAGTTAACTTTTATCCCGATGGACTTCACCTCTACTGCAGTATTACTAGCCGTGATACCTGCGGTAACAATCAGATCTTCTCTGGAGTAGCCCTTCTTCTGAATGCTCACCTTATGGTTACCAAGTTTAGTATTTTCGAACCTGGCTTTACCAAATTCGTCTGTAGTTGTGAAGAAGGTGCCATCAAGTAAAATTACTACGTTAGAAAGTGGTATTTTATCTTCTTGCTCAACGACGCTAAAGTTCATAGTTGAACGGATTCCAAGAGTGTTTAAAATTGGCCATCGTGAGGCTGGGATTATGAGCGGAACGAGAATTATAAGCAGAACAATAGCACCACCGATCAACCATTTTTTACGTCGCAGTAGTTTAACGTCATTATCTGTTAGTTGAGATTTTGAAAGCTTTTTAGCCTTTTTGCGAGCATTTTTACTGTCACTATCAACAGCCTCCAAATCTTCGTCAGAAATATGTACACCGCTGAGTTCTTGGTCCTCAAACTCAATAGTTGCTTCCTGGTTCTTGTCTGGTTGCTGATCGTCAGTTCTAGTCATGAACAATCACCTTTGTACCGACCGGCGCCCACTCATACACCCACTTCGCATCTTCGTTGCGCATATTCACACAACCGTGACTTGCCGGTGCGCCAAATTTCTCACGCCACCAGGCGCCGTGAAGTGCGTAATCTTTGTAGAAATAGCTTACCCATTCAACATTCGGGATACTATAATAACTGCCATCTGCTTTCGATCCACCCTGCATAGTCTGACTACGAACTCGTAACCAAATTGCAAATTCGCCCTTAACCGTTTCGTAACCCCGCATACCTGAAGCAATCGTAAATGTTTTAATTGGGGTAGCCCGTTCGTAGGCAGTCGTACGCTGTTGGCTGAGATCTACTTCTATCCACTTATCGTATGCACTCATATTTACCGTTTTATGCGCAGCAACCTGTATGTTCATTGTCTCGGCTACATCTTTACCCGCAGCCAAACCGTTAGCGATTGCGTTTGAAAGTGTCTGTTTATCGGCAAGTTCCGTGCCGTCTTTGCCTTCTTGCAAAACAACCTCAGCTCCGGTTGCCTCGTCTTTTATGACCTTGGTATCTACAGGTGCATTTGAAATACGCTTACTAATTCCTTCTACATAACTTTGTATTTTTGCAGGGTCAATAACTAATTGAACCTTGCCACTTTTATGAGGTGTTGGCGTAATCCACGAAGCTATATCACTTGCTTTTGCTGTGTATACATACCCGACACCTGAGAGCATAACCTTCTTCTTTACAAGCGCATTCGCAGGGTCAACTAATACTTCTAGGTCTTTTTCAGAAATGACTGGTCCTTTTGGTGCAGTCTTAACCCCGAGGGTAGCTGGCTGTAAATTTAGCCCCGTTAAAACAAGGTCGGCCTTAAGCTTCATAAGGTCTGCGCCTTCACCACTTTTCTGCTGCGTAACAATGAAATTAGACTTTGCAGGATTAAAACTCAGCGTGGCATCAGTTGCTGGCTTTACAAACTCAGGAATATTAGCCTCAATATACTGATTTAAAAGCGAGTCGTTAACAGTAATCTCCGCGGGAACATTTGTTTTTTCCCAAAACAACATCTTTGCTAGCAACCCATCTGAACGCTTTGCACTCAGTGCCGCTGAGACCGTCTTGTCTACATTTAGTTCATAGCCAATTTCTTCAAACTTCGGGGTAAGCTGCTTCGATTCGGTACTGAGTGTTATCTTCATCGCAGCTTGCTGTTTCTTCAAAAGTTCTTTAATTTCTGCCGAATTTTTTGTACCAACATCTTGACCAGCTACCAGAACATTTGGTAAGGTTTTATTCTTGTAAAACTGCCCTAGCAAGCCACTAATTACAATTGCGAGTATCGCAGCCGTACCAAAGCTCAGGCTGAGTATTTTTACAATCTGTTTTTGTGGTTTTATGGCCTGAGCTTTTTTTGCACCCGATGACCGCTTTTTACTGTGCGTACTACCCGTAACAGATTGCTTTTTTGTAGAAACAGTCTCGGCTGCAGCCATATTAGAATCTGAATCATCAGTTGAGACTTCGGTAGGTATTTCTAACATTTCTGACTGGTCTTCTGAAACCGGAGAGTTATCTAACTCAGACACGGATACTTCATTGTGCAATATATCTGCTTCAGTATCTGCCTGGGTGTCCTCTTCAACAAGTGATTCAAGTGACTCTAAAACTGGTACTTCAGAATGTTCTGAGATACTAGTTTCATCTAACCTATCTGGTTCCGTACTCTTTTTCTCACCCATGAGGTAATACTCTGCTTTTTTCTCTTGAAAGATCCTTAAAACTACCCTAAGTATACGATATTCGTTATAAATATACTATTTATGCTTATACTCTTGAAACCGTTCACTCTGCGCTGAGTATTTGGTCAAGTAATGCCATACGCACAAACATGCCATTACCGGCCTGTTCAAAGTATTTTGCCCTCGGGTCTGCGTCTACTTCTACATCAATTTCATCAACTCGAGGTAATGGGTGTAGTACAATGGCTGACTCAGGTAAGTAGCTCATCGCCTTATTATTGATAGAAAACGTCTGAGTAATATGTACGCCCTCTGGCAGTCGTTCTTTTTGAAGACGCGTCCAATAAACCACATCTGCTCCGGTAAATGCCAGCTTCATATCAGATTGTTCTTCAAACGTCACACCGTGCTCGGTTAGATATTCTTTAATATCATCTGCCATTTGAAGTTCGGGAATGGTATTAAATACGATGTGATTCCCCGAAAAGCACGCCAAAACCTTGCAGAGAGATCTGGCTGTTCGGCCGTGCAACAAATCACCACCTATGACTATTCGTAAGTTTGAAAGCTTTTTATGGTGATTCCAAATTGTATAGGCATCAAGAAGTGACTGAGTTGGGTGTTCACCCTTGCCATCACCTGCGTTAATAACAGGCACTGCTGATACCGCGGCGGCACGAGCCACCTCACCAGTTTCGTGATGTCGAATAACAATTGCATCCGGGTGATACTCTGCGAGCACACGTGCAGTATCTTCAATGGTTTCGCCTTTAGCCGCTGAAGAAAATTCTCGAGCGTTTTCTGTACTAATCACATTCATACCCATATGTGCTGCAGCCGCCGCAAACGAAAGCCGAGTTCTGGTTGATGGCTCGTAAAAAAGCGTAATCAGAATCTTACCGTCGTGACGCTTAAGTAGCGTCGGTTTATTGTTTTGAAACTGTATTTTAATTGCGTCAGTCAACGTAAAGAGTTCTTCGAGCTGTTTTTTAGTAAATTGGTCAGCTGAAAGAATGTGCATCGCATTACATACTACCCGCTCAGTATTATTTATGCAACTACACCCTCGGCTGTGTGAACCGGGCAATGTAGACTAACGCCCGACCATACTTTTCTATCGTCAAAATTCTCTTTAATGAAGGGTTCTCTAATCCAGTAAGATCCATGTTATCGAATAGATCTGCACGTTTGACCGCACGAGATCGTTCGTTAACAACCAGTCGCTGAATATACAGATCGTAATCCATGCCTTTTTCTTTAGTGAGCAACTCAAGCGGCACGATAACTTCGTCAGTAAACCCATCGTTCCTGAGATCACTAAACGTAAGTGACCCGTCACTGTCCTCCACGCTATCGTGTAGAACTGCCACAGTCTGTGTGAGCTCAGAATGACCCTGCGCCGCTACTGTTCCCATCACTCTCAGTGGATGATTAATGTACGGACTCCCGTCGAACCGGGTTTGCCCTTCGTGTATGTGTGTTGCTATTGCCTTGGCTCGCTCTAGTGTTGCCATAGTTGATCTCCTTTGGCTATTTGTGGAGAATCAAAAAACGGCTCTCCACAAACAACCGATTAAATGTTGTTTGTAAAGTAACCGCAATGGACGGATCTTTGTATTTCTACAGCGATCCCGCTGAACCTACTTCTACTTATTACTATACTCTATTTCTAACAATAGCACAATGCTACGGGTTGAGACGGTTTAGGTCTCGCGGGAAGAGAGTGGCTTCTTTTACGTTGTTTAGGCCGATGGTTTTTTGAACCAATCGGTCGATGCCGTAGCCGCAGCCACCGTGGACCGGGAGGCCGTACTTGAATGCCTGAAGGTAATGTTTAAAGCCTTCATGCTCTACATCGAGGCCGGCATTCTTCATTTGCTCAAGCATTTTTTCATAGTTGTTTTCGCGCAGTGGTACAGTTGCTATCTCAAGACCACGGAAGAGTAGATCTCCCCATGCAACTGTGCCATCGTCGTTGAACTTATGGTAGAACTTACCTGCAGCCTTTGGGAAGTTGGTTGCATAGACTAAATCACTGCCGAGTTGTTTGCGAGCGTAGTCAGAAATCCAGCGTTCTTCGTCTGGAGTTAAATCCTTCTCGTCAGTAACATCAGTTTTAGTAGCCTTTGTATACATTTCGTGAATTTCAGCGATTGTGAACTGTGGAATTTTTTCGTCAGTCAATTTAAGTTCTGGTGCATTTAGACTCTTTAAATCTGCTGCGTGCTCTTCATACACACGCCGAAGAACGTGCTTTGTCATGTCTGCAACAAGGGCGAGCACTTCATCATGGCCCTCAACAAAGCCCATTTCTATATCTAGCATCGTGAGCTCGGTGATGTGTCGCGTCGTTGCACTCGGTTCTGCCCGGTAGCTGTGCCCAATTTCGAACACACGCTCAAAGGCGCCGACCATTATCTGCTTATAAAACTGCGGGCTCTGTGCAAGGGTTGCGGTTTTACCAAAATAGTCCAACTTGAAGACCTCTGCACCACCTTCAGTCGGTTCAGCGAGTAGCTTTGGGGTATCGATTTCCACAAATTCGCGTTCTTGTAGGTATTCTCTAATGTAACGAGTAAAACTAGCACGAATTTTAAAAATCTTCTGTTCATGTAAGTTACGGATATTAAGTACGCGATATTCAAACAGCGTATCTAAATGCTCTGGCTTATGACTTATCTGCTTATCGATCTCGATCGGCGGCTCGTCAGTAACGGCTGTTAAGATCTCGAGTGTTGGCTCGTGAAGTTCTGCACCTCCTGGTGAACGGTCGTCCTCTACGACTGTTCCGGTTATAGAAAGGACCGTGCCAATCTGCAAACCACGAAGTTTTTCTACTTCAGTTTTGTCTTCAACGAGTACCTGTACTAAACCTCTGCGATCGCGCAGGTTTATAAACGTGAGGCCACCCATTAATCGTTTTTTATGGAGCCAGCCACTTACGGTAACTTCTTTGCCTATATGTTCTTTTACTTCACTACTGAGTGTTCGTTTCATCAAATTGTGTCTTCCGTTAAATTATTTCTGGTGTACTTTATATAAAGGACTATACGATACGCCAGGCCAAGCAAGCCTACGCACGAGTCCTTATATTCATATTTTGTACCAGATGTATCATCTGTTGTAGTATACCAGATACACGTTATTAATTCGATTGGATCCTGAATCAAGTTCAGGATGACAGTATCTTGCTAGTCTTTTACTACGCCAATTAGTTGTTTCAGTAAATCGGCTATTGTTACTATTCCGGTAAATTCGCCGTCAAGGTTACGAACAAATAGCAAATACTGCTTTTCTTGCAAGAAAGCCTGAACAAGCTCTTCTAGCGAGGTATCCTCTTCTACCCAAACGAGCTGGGGAGACATAATATCCCTGATTGTACCGTGCAGTTTGGCGGTATGAATATCAGCAATATCTCCGATAGAAAGAACGCCCTCTGGTTCAGCATTTTTAGAAACTACCGGGAAGTAGCCATGGCCATTTTTTTGTAAATCACTCAGGAGTACCGGCCCCAGCGTGGCCATAGGATCAACCGTAATGACTCGCTTTTTTAGTGTCATAACGTCTTTGACTACTTTTGTTTCGCTATCTATCACACTCTTTACCCGTTGCTTCTGGTTTGTATCAACAACTGAATTTGGGAGCTTATTGATTACATCTGCGAGCTCTGGTAATGACGCGGGCTGCTGAAGATTAGAGCGTTTGGGAATGCCGATTACCTTCCAAAGTGGCTGTAAGACTTTTGTGGTTTTCAGAACCACATCTAAAGTTGCATCGAATAATTTTGTTGCTTGAGTACGGACAAGCCTGGTCCTAGAAAGAACTGTAATCAACAAAAATAGGAGAAGTGCATATACAAACCCGAGGAGCGGGCCAAAAAGCTCAGACAAAATCAGTATAGATACCGAGCCGGCTATTATAAGTTCAACCCGCTGGAGCACTCGAACCTCTGGCAGTGCTCTGTGAAGAGCCCTACCCAGCCGAGCATCATCAGCTGATAGTGTTTTTAATCGCTCACGAAATACAAAATCAGTCATTTCATATTGATCAAGCTTCATAGATCCGATGAGGAGCATGAAGACTTGGTCTAATAGTAGAACTACCCACAGTAACGTTCTCATACTTACGAGTGTACCCTTAACGGGTGTATTTGCAAGTATTTTGCCGAGCACTGACTAGTAGTACTGTGATAAAATAGTCAGTACTAGACTTAAATTAAAGGACCTTAGACATGAACCGATTTTGGATAATTCTGACCGTAGTAATTATTGCGATGGCTGGACTATTTATTGCAACAAAAAAAGAAACCCCGAAGGTAACTGTAGATGGAGACCCAAGGACTGTTTTAGAGAACGACCACGTTAGAGGTGACAAAAATTCACCGGTTACATTAATCGAATATGCTGATTTTCAGTGTCCGGGCTGTGCATCATATTTCCCAATACTAAAGTCACTCGAAGAAACATATGCGGGTAAAGTTAAATTTGTATTTCGACACTTTCCCCTAATACAGATTCATCCAAATGCATTTGCTGCATCTCGGGCAGCTGAGGCAGCCGGTAAACAAGGTAAGTTTTTTGAAATGCATGATAAGCTCTACGAAACTCAGAGCCTCTGGGGTCAGGCCTCGACCAATCAGCAGTCACTTTTTGAAGGCTATGCAGAAGAACTTGGGCTCAATATGGAAACCTTTAAAAAAGATTACGCTAGCACAGAGGTTGCTGAGCGCATAAATAACGATTTAGAGGTTGGGAAACAAGAATTTGGAATTGATTCAACACCCACCTTTATTCTTGACGGTGAGAAGATTAAAAACCCTAAAGATATAGCTGCATTCTCTAAAATACTTGACGAAGCAATAGTAAAATCTAGCGCAAGCACTCCACAATAGTAAAAAACATTTAACTACACCGCCGATTCATTCCAGTATTGCACTAGACGAGCATAAGCTTTTTTGTCATACTATATCTTGAAAAAGGAATATAAAAATGCACAGTTCATTACTTGGCGAACTCAGTATAATAATTGCTATTGCCGTGCTGCTTGCTTCAATAATGCGGATACTGAAGCAGCCACTCATAATTGGCTACATTCTTGCAGGAATCGTTGCAGGACCGATACTTGGACTTGTTAATAACGCAGATACTCTCGAAGGTTTTTCAAAAATCGGTATAGCACTTCTGTTATTCATTGTAGGTATGGGCTTGAACCCACGAGTCATCAAAGACCTTGGAAAAGTCGCTTTCATTACAGGCGGGGTGCAGGTATTAGCCTCGGTCATCATTGGTGGTGCGTTGATGATCGTACTCGGTCAAAACCTTGTTACAAGTCTAATAATTGGGGTGGGTCTTGCATTTAGTAGCACTATTGTTGGGCTCAAACTCTTAACTGACAAAAAGGAGCAGACAAGGCTCTACGGTAGACTTGCGATTGGTGTTCTTCTTGTTCAAGACATTATTGCAACAGCTGCGCTACTATTTCTTTCAATGCAGGAAGATGGATTTAGCGTACTAAATAGCGTCGGGCTTGTTTTTAAAGGCTTACTTATTTTGGTGCCCCTAGTACTAATAAGCTCTCGGGTTTTACCGCGTCTCACTCGTTTTGTCTCTGAAAATACGGAATACCTATTTCTGTTTACAATCGCCTGGGGACTTGGGATAGGGTCTCTGTTTGAATACGCAGGATTTTCTTTAGAAATTGGTGCGCTCATTGCCGGTGTCAGCTTGGCAAGTATGCCGTATGCCCAAGAAGCAACGTCTCGACTTCGCCCAGTCCGGGACTTCTTTATTGTTGTGTTCTTCATATTTATGGGGGCTAACCTAGAGATTAGTGACATAGTTGGCCAACTGCCACTTGCTCTCTTGCTTTCAGCAATGGTCCTACTTATGAACCCTATTGCAATTATGCTACCGCTTGGATTGCTTGGTCACGCCAAACGTAATAGCTTTAAGGTAGGTATTATGATGGCTCAAGTGAGTGAGTTTTCACTTATATTTGTAATCCTTGCTCAACAAACAGGGCTTGTGTCTCAGCAGATTGTCAGCCTTATAACTTTGGTCACACTCATAACCATCGCGGCCAGTACTTATGCAATTATATATGATGACACTCTGTTTGAATTCTTACAGAAACACTTTAGGTTCTTTGAATCTAGAAGGCAGGAACGTCACGAACGAAAGATAAGCTATGACATTATCCAGTTTGGTTTCACAAAAGGTGGCGCAGAGCTTATCAGCACATTCCAGGCAATGCCTCGTAAGAAACTGGTTGTTGTAGACTACGATCCAGAATCTATTGAACATTTAGAAAATCGGAAGGTACATTATGTCTACGGCGATGCCACCGACATTGAACTGCTCGATGAGCTCGGTATTGAAGATGCTAAATTGATTGCCAGCACGATCACACACTTCCCTACCAACCGATTCTTAATAGAGTATATAGAAAAAATTAATCCAAAGGCTGTAATAATAAGCCGTGCGGATACCGCCGAACAAGCAGCCGAACTATATGGCTTGGGTGCAAGTTACGTGATGGTACCTCATTTTGTTGGTACTGAAAAGCTTGGTAATTTTATTGCTAGACATGGCCTTAGTAAAAAGGATTTTGAAAAGAACAAAGAAAAGCATCTTGCACACCTCAGAAATGTATACGAAGTCAATGACATTGACGGAGAGTCAACGACTAGCTAATAACTTACACTGCGTATAAATTATGCTCTGTAACGTATGCATATACTTTCTGCGAAATATCTGGCGGTATTTTGCTTTCTAATACCGCATGCCTAACTCCACTAGAACTAATATGTGGATGAGCGCTTGTAAGTTCAATAACTTTGAGTGTTATTCCTTGACTTTTAATTTTTTCAATTCGCTCATGTAACCATGTGCTTGTATGTTCGTCTCTTAAGGCTAATACAAAACCACCGTATTCTTTTTCTGAAACCACATCATGCCATGTACTAATATGTTCAAAAACATCTGATCCAACAAGAAACCAATATTCATTATCTGGACCATAGTGTTTGCGTGCAACAGTAAGTAGATTTTCCATCGTGTGTTGCTGGGAGAGCGAATTTGCAAATCCGTAATCATGATCTACTCGATCAATAGTCTCAGTTGCTCGTTCTATCATTGCCTGACGGTTATCCCAACTGGCATGTGGCTTTTTACGGTATGGTTCTTTTTCAGCAACAATAATAACCTTGTCTAGGGATGCTCTTTTAACAGCGTCTAGAGCAAATGCAATGTGTCCATTATGTATAGGGTCAAACGTGCCTGCATATATTCCAATCTTCATAAACCTATCTTCTCATGTTTTCTGCTTTTTGTGAGTCTTTATTTTTGTTTGCAAAAAGACTCCATAGATCTACGGTTTTTTTACCAATTTTTTTCTCCTTCTTACGAAGTGATTTATAATGTCCGACAATACGTTCTATCCCCCAGCCTTTGTTAAAAAGTGGTTCGCAGCTACCCGTGCAGACATCACAACCACCGACCTCGGTTGGCTTTGGACTCACACACTCAGGAACCCGACAGGCTCCGATTCTGGTTGGCCACTTTTCTAAACCAAGCCGGATAAGCGAGTTGAGACTATCTGGATTTATTCCCTTTTTTTCTGCGTCTTTCCTAGAGATACTCATGCCACAGAACGTCACGGTCTGCTCTTTATGTTCATTACTTTTAACTATCCCTCCCGCACCAGAGACATCACCACTCAGAGCTAAGTTCGCAGCGTCCTGATACGTCTTAATTGAATCTTCACCGAAACAATCAAACGTGTATTCTGGCCTCATAACACATATGGCTTGGAGTATGCTATGAATCTCTGCCTTCAGGAGTTCTGCGTGAAGTGCCTGGTTAATTTCCCCTTCATTGAGTCGCATATCGATTCTGCACATATAGTGTGCGAGGCTGTCTATGTAACACTGGGCCTGCACTTCACGCTCTGCCGACTCTTCCTGTAGATGCTCGTACTGGATCTGGCCACCATGCATAGCCTCACCATACCGTATCGACTCGCCCATGTGTGCATCTAGGCGTCTCATTATCCCGACTACGCCCTCACTCATAGTGTGGAGCATCTGTGTGCCAAGTACCGCAGCATCGGCGTGCACCGTAAGCCGTTGTTCTAGTCCAACAGTTCGTAAAAATTCAGCAGACTGCGTAGCATCGGCACCGCTCCTGCTAATTTGCTCGGTAACCCTCATAAATACGCCCTCGGATACTTCCGTAAGACTCGTGCTCCGTACCATCCCTTTGCTATTTGCCGGACGATACCCAAGCTCTATTGCTAGTTCAACCGGCATACCCCCAGTTGTTGGGTCGTCAGAAATCGTTGCAACCTGAGTATCGACGGGGAGCTGACCACGAACAACCGCCCTCTCAACCTCTTGCCTAGTTAGCTCTTCGCACAGTTCCTGAAACTGTCGTTCACGTTCATGTACGGGAAGATCAGGTGAGTAAGAATTAAGAAGAATCTGAAGCATAGTCTGGTGTATTTCACTCAGTGGACCAGTAAGTTCAACCCGCGAGAGATGGCCGGCAGCCGTCAGAGCCTCAAACAGCGCTGTTCGAGCATCATCATGATACGTTTGACTATTTTTATATCCAACTTCAATACAGTCATGATTAGCTAGAAGTTCGGCAGCATGCGCCTCTATACACTCCCTATCAACCACACTATCCGCAGACTCTAGACAAGGTAGCTCCCACTCAAAAATATCACCCAGCTTTTCTTTACTTATTCCCCCAGTAACTACTCCCATTAAAAAACTCCGCTCATTTTGGTATTACCCGAGCAGGAGTTATTAAAAAAAGTATATTCAAATAATAAATCTTCTGCTCGGAAGGCCCACTTTAGTAAATAATGTATCGGACTCTCATGTTCACCAGATGGTGTACAAACCGTTGCGGCACAGTGCCGGAGTAAAGCAAATGCTTGTACCGGACTTCCATTATTACCTGGGCTGAATTGTTAACTCTTGTATTGTACGCTGTACCTAGCGTATCAGCAATACCGTATGACGCTAATGTTTGACGATCTATATTTTTGTAGAATAAATGCTTATGGTAAGATACATACATGGCTACAAAAAAACCACAAAATAACTTTCGTAAAAAAGTAGGTAGAGTTGTTGAAAGTGATATGTTTCTGAGCCTCGCAATTGCTTCTGTGCTTCTAAACGTACTGTTCTTTGTATCTATATTTGTTTTAACAAGTACTGACACATTTGACAGAAGATTTTACAATTCTTCCCGTACGCGATACTGTGCAAATGTGAGTGGCGTTGAAGAACGCGCCAAAGAACTTGCAGACGAAAAAACTGCAGTAAAAGAGTGGCAAATTACCTGTGTAAGTACGGAGTTTAAGCCTTTTTATGATGAATCTGTCGCAAAGTTTAATGCACAATACCCAAATTAGATACACATACTATACATAACCTGTATCTTCTATGACTAGTTTGCTATACTACATCTGTAGACGTAAAAATAAACATGAAGCAATCTCAGGCAGTACCACGAATACCAAAAACTATCCTACTAGCGCTAGGCATGCTGATTATTACAGCACTACTAAGCGTACTCATATTACAGCCAGTACGAGCAGCAGGTACGACCGCACGGTTCACTCTTTCGCCGACGAGTGGGTCATTTCAAACTGGTAATGAGTTCTCCGTGGGAGTGTATACCACACTAGACAATTCATACAATGCAACATTTGCAGATGTGTATTTTAACAACTCAAAATTTCAATACCTAAGCACTACCATAGATCCAGCCTACAACGGAGGTGGTTCGGCGACTATCAAATCGAACGCCTACGGCTCATATGTTTCTATGTCCGGCTCCCGAAATAGCGGCGGATCTTTAACTGGTGCAAAATTATTTGCAACCATTAGATTTAAGGCAACTGGTACCGGAGGTGCATATCTCAACTTTGGAACAAAGCGTGTTGTGTTGTTTCCAACTACTGAATACACAACTGCGTCTACGAATGGTACATACACTGTCACAGCAGTCCCACCAGTAGTCGTGCCACCAGTGGTCCCTCCTGTTGTTCCTCCTACGCCCACACCGACACCCGCTCCTACGCCCACTCCGACACCTACCCCACGCAAGTCACCACCTGCTGCAAGTGCTCCAAAAAAATCACCTGCATCTCCGACTGGAGTACAAATTAGTGATTTTGTGATTAGTGACTTAGGTTACAACACGGCAACCCTTAAGTGGAAGACGAATAAGCCAGCAACTACAAAGGCAAATTTTAGTACTGATAGTTCAGACTTGTATAAAGAGAGGGTCGACGAAACAAAAGTCACAGACCACACTCTTGTACTAACAGCCGAAGACCTAAAGGCTGGTAGCCAATACTACGTTCGAATAACTAGCGATGATGGAAGTAGTCCTGTAACTATTGATGGTGAATTTGATACTAAGTTTATCCCTGCAATCATAAAAATTACAGATACGTCTGACCAGCCCTTATCAGAGGTTACAATTTCAATTGGTGACCAAATTAACGTTACAGACGAATCTGGTGAAGCAACATTTGATCTTACTGAAGGCGAAGTCAGCATCTACGCGTCCAAAGACGACCTAGAGAAGGAATTCACCGCAAATATTGATGTTCCAACAGATGAAAGTACCCCACAGAAAGTTACACTTGTACTAAGTGCAGATGTCACACCTGCGACTACAAGCTCTGAAAAGAAATCGAGCTCGGTAGTTGGAAGGATTATTGGCGCATTTTTAATACTGGCTGTAGGTGGTGGTTTAATATTTTTCATACTAGTTAGAAGAAGGTCGCATACTTCTGCAAGCAGTATGAGTGACCCTCTTGAGGCAGACAATTATGCACCTACGCCAAAACCACCCGAACTACCAACATTGAAGCCGAGTAGCCAAGCGCAACCTAATTTTCAGCCACTACCAAGCGCTACCCCGGCACATCACGCAACTCTACCTGAACTTGTTGGGCGCTACGGAGCGCCTGGTTCACAGACAGGGCAACCACCAGCTGGTGTCCAGCCGATTGCACCCGTTTCTTCAACAGGAATACCTATTCCAAAACACACCTCACTAAAAGACATGGTAGCTGTACCAGACAATTCAAAAACTGAAAAGATTGATTTACCCGCAATTGACAATGACCTGCCTATAGCACCAAAAGCACCCCAACACACTAAGCATACATCTCCCACCCCTAGCGAGGTAGACGACCCTGATCTACTGGTAATACATCACAAAGGATCCTAGGCCCGTTTTTATTCGCTGAATGTTGCAAGTATTTGCTCGTAGCAGACCACGCATAAATGAAGTTTATGAACTTTTTGAGATTCGTCTGGCGGGCTTAGGAGTATGGCTCCAAAATCTGTTAATTCTTTTTTGCACTTATCGCAGTGTGGTTGTATCGCCATATGCCAAGTATACCTGCTTTAGTAGATACTTGGGTGACTTATTTCTTGTATCGTGAAATTAATTTCGGAACTGCTTTTGAAAGCGGAATTACAGCTGCAACTAGTAAAAACGCACCGCCGAGTACAAACAGCCAGTTACTTTGTGCATTAAAGCTGTCTGAAAACGAGTTATATATATTTTCTACAACTATACGAATATTCTGGTTACTAACCTTGGAAAGAAGTGTCGGTCGGAACAGTGGTCCAATCAATAATGCACTCACTCCTGTTAGGACTATGGCAAAACCCTGCATTGCTACTACTGGTACTACTATTGCTCGCCGTTTAATGTGTGGATATGCTAACAGAATAGTTGCGGTAATTGCAGATATTGGTGCAAGCCACAGAAAGACCGTTGCATACTTATAGACATTCGGTATATTAGCCGTATCAAGAAGTACGAGTGTATCCGGAAGCTTGGTCTCTTCTGGGATACTTTCTTCAGCACCCGCTAAAGATATCAGTTTAGGAAGAATACTCTTAATACCGGTAAGGTCAAACTCAATATTTTGTGGATCTTCAGTGGTGACTGCAGTTTGCAGACGCGCAACTACCTTGTTCGTTGCCGTCTCGGCAAGATTTGTGCCGAGTAGTCCAGATACAAACTTTGTTGCCGGTTCACCTACTAATCGTTTTACAATTGGCCTGTCGACGAGTGCTTGATCTACAATCTCGCCCGCAAGAGCATTTCGGCTAGATTCGCTTAGAAGCGCTTGGCTAGTGATCTGTGTGAACTTCTCAGTATTGAAAAGCACGTCATTAACCCAAATTGCGGAATTGGCAATAAGAAGGAGACCGGCAGAAACAATAATCGGCACCACTATCCGCCACGTCCAAATGGTTGTCGAATCCTCCACTTTGTTCGCGCTCTTTACAGTCTTTGCCATATTATTACTCCTTGGTTAACTTTCTTGATTGATATTTATGTAGACGAATTTCTGTCCTGTGCTTCAAGAATGAGTTAGCTACAGCAATGAACATTCCTATACCAATAAATACGAATGGCATTGTAAACAGCTTGCCCAGTGTGGTTTTAGGTGTGAAGTCCCCATAGCCTACAGTTGCTAAAGATATCACGCTAAAATAAAAGCTATCCAGCCAATTCCATTTTTCTACAAAATGATAAAACGTAGCACCAGCACAGATATAAACCATTAAAATAGCAAGTAAGTTCTTAACTATTTTTGGTGTACTCAGTAATGAAGATACGCTTTCCATTGACTTCCTTTAAACACCTACGCCCGGGCAGTAAGCCGTACTTACATTAACCCGGGCATAGTACAGTTAAATTACTATTTTCGCTTTTTTGCGAAGCCGTTCTTTGCTTCAAGCGCGAAGGCAATCATAAGTGGACCGTTAATTAACGCGAACACGCCGAGTACCCAAACAAATGCAAGTGTACCTTTTACTGGGTAACGCCAGATGAATGTTGCAGCTAACGCTGAAACAACTGCTGCGAGTACCTGCCATGTTCGGTACATGCCATCATAGTTTGAATCAAATGCCTCAACTAGGTGCACGACTGCCTTAACAAGCAGAGCAATTGCTGCGTACACAACAAATGTTGCAAGGCTCAGCTTTGGACGCTGAAGAATATATACACCAAATATCGCTACAAGTGCACCAAATCCAAGTTGTAAAAACCAAAGACTTTTAGTTCGAATGCTCGTAAGTGCATTCACCATGTCAATTCCACCGGTTAATAGTAAGAACAGACCAAAGAAGAACGACAATGACAAAAATGTCACTGCTGGATTAATAACTGTTACAAGACCAAATAAAAGTGTGACAATACCGCTTACGAGGTACATCCACCAATTTTGTTTATAGTTTTCTACTACTGCAGTTTCCATAGAAACCTCCCATTAAATATTACTAGCCTTAGAATAGGCCGAGAGTGCACCTCTGTCAAGTATAAGTATTCTGTCAGACAAAAATACATCCCTGCAAATAAATTGATATATACTAGTACAATGCAAAAGACTCAGGTCATAGACCAGGCACCAAAAACAAGTGGCATAGCAGTTCAGTCTACAAAAGACGCAGTAAATACCCTACTAACTACCTACTGCGACAAGCAAATTGACCTCGCCTCAAATCAAAGTAGTGAGTACGCCCAGTTATGGCACAATATAAAACAAGTTGTGCTTTCTGGCGGAAAACGCATTCGACCGTATTTGCTTCTAGCCTCGTATGAGCTTTTTGGAGGTACTGACTACACAGAAGTTATGCCGGTTGCTGCCGCGCAAGAACTAATCCATATTAGTATGCTTATACACGATGACATTATAGATCGTGACGATGAGCGTCACGGTCAGCCAAATATAGCCGGAATATACAAGACACTCTACAAAAAGAATGTTCCCCCCGAGGATCTCGATCACTATGCGCTATCGGCAGCACTACTGGCTGGGGATCTCTTAATTTCGAGTGCACACGACATAATAGTTAGCAGCGCATTAGTTGAAACCGATAAGCTGATCGCTCTTGAACTTCTCCATTCCTCGATATTCAGTGTAGTCGGAGGAGAACTCAGCGACATTGAATCAACCTTTACGCCGATGCAGAATATAAAACCACTTCATATTGCACACTACAAAACGGCAATATATTCGTTCGTAAATCCGCTTATTTGCGGAGCAAAACTGGCAAATGGTTCTGAGGCTGATATTCAACAACTACGTAATTATGGCGTTAATCTTGGCATAGCGTTCCAACTTGCTGACGATCTACTTGGCGTGTTTGGTGACGAACAAAAAACCGGTAAATCAATTCTGAGTGATTTACAGGAAGGTAAAGGCACTTACTTAGTACAGCAGACCCTTGCATTAGCC
Source organism: Saccharimonadales bacterium (SeqCode) (assembly GCA_041738725.1). GTDB lineage: Bacteria > Patescibacteriota > Saccharimonadia > Saccharimonadales > UBA7683 > JAGOUG01. Next base: position 1,366 of record JBGSPG010000068.1, on the reverse strand, counting down.
TCAGGTGATCAACTTTCAGAATTCTCGAAATACTTCGGGCTACACACACTAGACGAACACTCGGCAGAAAAGTTACGTGCAATAATTGTGGCCTGTGGAGCAAAATCTGCGACCGTCCTGGCAATAGATGAGCATACCGAGAAGGCACGTGAGGCACTCGTTAATCTTACTCAAAATGGCTTCAACACAACAAAACTCACTGAGCTATTACATAAGGCAACAGAAAGAGATTCGTAATGGACACATACGACTCTGTTTCTGAACTAACGTCCAAAAACATAACACTACACTACTCGACATCTTTCAGTAGTGCATCTCGATTATTTGGTAGTTCTATTCGTAGCCACATTTTTAATATTTATGGAATGGTACGCGTTGCGGATGAGATTGTTGACACCTACCGAGGAAGTGATTCTCTCGAGCTTCTAGATTCGTACGAGAGGCAAATATATGATGCGCTCAGACGCGGCTACAGTACCGACCTAACAGTTCATGCATTCGTACGTACAGCAAATGAATTTGGTATTAACGAAACACTCGTTAAACCGTTCTTTAATAGTATGCGTACAGACATTAAACCACCAAAGAATTTTAGTCAGGAGATGTACCGAACGTATATTCACGGCTCTGCGGAAGTTATCGGCCTCATGTGTCTGCGTGTTTTTTGCAGTGGTGATGTGAAAACATACAGATCACTCAGTAGCGGTGCTGCGGCGCTTGGTTCTGCGTTTCAGAAGGTTAATTTTTTACGTGATCTTGCAGACGATACGTCTCGACTCGGACGTAACTACTTCCCGGATACTTCTGTTGAACTATCTGAAGCCGACAAGCAAAACATAATACGTGATATATCAGAGGATTTTACAGCTGCATATGCTGCCGCTATTCGCCTACCAAATTCTTCACGAACTGCTGTTATGGTTGCGTATGCATATTACAGAGCACTTCTTCAGAAGCTCAGCCGTACTCCAGTTAAAAATATACAGGCGAGAAGAATACGAATATCAAATATACACAAGCTTGTAATTATTTCTGGAACAGCACTTACAACATGGCTCATCAGAAGGCCGACTGATGTCTAAAAATAAAGAGACTGTAACAGCAATAATCATTGGTGGTGGCATTGGAGGGCTCGCAACTGCAGCTATTCTTGCTAAGGCTGGCGTAGAGGTGTCGCTATATGAAAAGAACGATCGGGTGGGCGGGAGAGCTGGGATATTGGAAGTTGATGGATTTACATTTGACACCGGCCCTTCTTGGTTTCTTATGCCAGAAGTATTCGAGCACTTCTTCTCACTCATTGGTGAGGACATGCACTCAGTTTTAGACCTGAAAAAACTCAACCCCGCATACAAGGTTATTTTTG
>JBGSPG010000048.1:0-3156 GCA_041738725.1 Saccharimonadales bacterium (SeqCode) | reverse complement strand
CCAGGGTCTTCATTCAAGCCAATTGTATACGGTACCGGTATTGAAAACAGAGATTTTAGCGCAGCTACACTTTTTTCTGATGTTGCGACTGATTTTGGCGGATACGCTCCAAAAAACTACGATCTAAAGTTCCGCGGAGATGTCACAACAAGAAAAGCACTCGCAAATTCGTATAATATTCCAGCGGTAAAGGCACTACAGCAAGCCGGTATAGCAGAAACCGTGCAGACATCACAAGATCTTGGTATTACCACAATCGACGATTCGAATAATGCAGGCCTTGCGATGGCGCTTGGTACTGAAGTTGTACCACTTACTGAAATGACAGATGCCTATGCCACACTTGCAAATAGTGGCCAGTTCAATGAACTCACGCTGTATACATCCATCACAGATAAGAACGGCAAGGTGATATTCACAAGTAAGCCAACAAACAAACGTGCTATCAGCAACCAAACCTCCCACATACTCTCTTCTATACTCTCAGATAATGTCGCGCGAGCACCAGCATTCGGCTCAAGTCTTACACTGAGCGGCGGCAGACCAGGCGCTGTTAAAACGGGGACAACTGAAGATTACCGCGATGCCCTAACTATTGGGTACACCCCGAGCGTAACGGTAGGTGTCTGGATTGGTAATAACGACAACTCACCAATGAGCCGAGTAGCAGGCTCGAGCGGAGCAGCACCAATTTGGAAGAATATTGTAAACCAAGTAACTGCTGGTACAGCCAAGGAACAGTTTACCCCACCAAAAGATATCACCCAACGTCTTATTTGTAGAAGCAGTGGCGCACTCGCCGACAGTGAAGGTGATGGAACTATGACCGAATTCTTCCGGCCAGGCACACTCCCCACCACCCGCTGTAATGAAAAGAAGCCTGCACCTGCTCCGGTAGAAGTGACTCCCGCCCCAACAACCCCTGAAGTACCAAAACCAGAAGAACCGGGCACTGGAGACGGAACTGATGATGAAACCACACCAACCGTACCAATAACACCTACCGCAGATAATCCACGCGGTCGCAACAATTCGAATCAACTTTAAGTCTTCACGTATTTTCTGGTACACTTATATGCAATGAGTGGTACACCCGAAATTATTAGACTGCCTGGACTTATCGATATACATGTTCACCTTCGTGACCCGGGGCAAACACAAAAAGAAGACTTTACATCAGGCACAAGCGCCGCACTCGCCGGTGGCTTTACAACAGTAGTTGATATGCCAAACAATGCAGAGCCTATCACAACGATAGAAAGACTCATTAAAAACGGACGCTTGGAGCACAAAAAACCGTATCTGATATTGGCTTCCACTACGGCTCGTTAGGTGACAATCTTGATACATTTGCCGAAGCTGCGCCGCTAAGTATCGGTCTGAAACTCTATTAAAATAACACGACAGGTGGATATTTACTGGATGTTGCCTATTTAAAGAAGATCTACGCTGCTTGGCCTAAGGAAAAGGTTGTGCTACTGCACGTAGAAGAAGACGTCATCGATATTGCAATTGAATCTATGAAGGATCTTCAGCGTCCGATTCATGTCTGCCATATGCCGAGTAAAGAAATACTAGAAAAGATCATTACTGCCAAAAAAGCAGGGCACCCAGTAACCTGTGGCGTGTGTCCACATCATCTATTTTTAACCAATGATGACGTTGAGACTCTCGGTGTCTACGGTAAAATGCTGCCATCGTTAAAAACCAAAGCGGACCAAGAATATCTTTGGGAACACCTTGATGATATTGATATTTTCGAATCCGATCACGCACCGCACACCCATGAAGAAAAACAAGCTGGCGCTCACGGCGTACCAGGCCTAGAAACAACACTTCCGCTTCTTTTGACAGCTGAGAAGCAGGGCAAAATAACCCGTGAACAAATTATTGAAAAATGTCACACCAATCCTGCACGAATTTTCAACCTTCCAACAAATGAAGATACCTATATTGAAGTTTCACTAGAGGAATACGTTATTGAAGACAACAAACTACACACTAAAAGCGGCTGGTCTCCATTTGCCGGCCAAACAGTGTTCGGGAAAGTAAAAAAGACAGTTATTCGTGGAGTAACACACTTTGAGGATGGAATCGTAAAGGTGCAACCAGGTAGTGGTAACGTTTTAGGAGGCTGAGATGAATATAGGTAATGTCACGATTAGTAGTTCGGTAATGAACGCTGCCTGTAGTGTGGCCAAATCATTAGAAGATGTTACGGCACTTGCGCAAACAAAAGCCGGCGTAGTGCTTGTAGGCTCAATCACAGTAGAGCCGCGTAAAGGCAACCCGGAACCACGTTGGTTTGTGGGTAATAGCTACGCCCTTAATTCATTTGGTATGCCAAACGATGGCCTAGAGTTCTATAAAGCCACCCTGGCTGAGATGATCCAAATTGTGCATGACGCCAATAAGAAGTTTGCTCTCAGTATTGCAGGATTTAGCACCGAAGAGTATGTGCAACTTGCTAGATTAGCCGACGATTCATCGGTAGATTTGCTAGAACTTAACTTTGGGTGCCCAAATGTCAGCATCGAAGGTGCACAGAAACCAATTGTGAGTTTTGATCCCGATTCGATTAACGAAATATTAAATGCCGTTAGTGAGGTTACAAAAATACCACTTCTCGTAAAACTTTCACCCTATTCAAACCCAGTAGAACTTAGTAGTGTCGCTGACGTGCTTAGTGCAAATGGAAACGTTTCTGCAGTAGTTACGTGCAACACGTTTCCTAACGGCTATACCACCAGCAATAGTGAACCAGTTATTGCAAGTACGTACGGCGGCGTAAGCGGATCAGCGATGTTACCAATTGCACTTGGCCAGGTTAAACAGTTCAGGACTGCACTTTCAGACGACATCAAAGTTATAGGTGTAGGGGGTGTTGAATCTATTCAGGACGCGCAGCAGTTTTATACTGCCGGTGCTGATATGGTGCAGTGCGCAACCCTGATTGTTCGCGATGGGCACGCTGCAATTGACAAGGTCATTCAATGAGTCGACCTGTATTTACCAGTGCAGCTCAGCGCATAATGGTTGCGCTTGATGTAGACGAGCTTGAACAAGCAAAAAATATTGCTGAAGATCTTAAAGACTTGGGTGTAACATTTAAAATTGGCAACCAGCTTGGTACCTACGAAGGATGGCAAAAAGCTG
>JBGSPG010000019.1:0-6125 GCA_041738725.1 Saccharimonadales bacterium (SeqCode) | reverse complement strand
GCTTCGAGTTACGCTAGCAGGGTAATGAAAGGTTTTAAGTGATGAGTGAATATAGACAATCGATAATTGCTGATATCGGCAAAGTAAAGAATTTAGTCAACTTAGATGTTATTGATACCCAAGCTACCCAGTTAGAGGAGCAGGCACGTGTACTGCGCGAGCGCGGCAGAACTGGGTTTAAGGACTTACTTGGACAGATGGCAGAAAAAATGCGCGAGCAAGATTATTTTGGAAGTGATCTGACTGAGGCGTTGTTATACTTTTATGGTCGTGATTTTAACGAAGAAGTTGTCGGGAACTTGCACGAGTTTCATCCGCAAGATGGAGGGCAACTTGAAGAATTTATTGATGCGGTGGAGCCACTTGTTGACGCAGTATTGCCTGTACCAATAATTATAAACTCACCACAAGGGTATAGTGATATGCATAGTCGTGACACATGGAGAGAATTCCACTTTGTACTTGCAGATCCTGATTCACCGTATTACTCACGGTCGAGAACAAAAGATAACGTTGCGATGCACGCATTTACCGGTCAGACCGATACTACAGTCAGGAGATCGTTTGGAATTGAAGGTACATCGTATCAGATAAGTACAGCTATGAGTAATCGATCGATTGGTGCGGTTAGTATGCTTGGTGCTAAGCGTGTTGGAAATGAGTGTGAAGTACTAATGACAGAGCACGCCCTAAATCATCGTAGTGGAATGCCGAGTACCTACTCGTATTCGGGGGATAATCTTGATTTAATCCATAGTACATACGGACACAATGAATACACGGTGGGTTGGTCAGCTATCGAGGAGCTTGTCTTTGAAGAGCCCGCAGGTAAACGTAGAGTCACAGCCGCAAAAAATGTAGCAAAACTACTATTCCCAGATTACTTAAAAATGGAACAACATATGCCAAGGGTCGCAAAAATTATACAAGCAACTGCAGCGCTCAGAGATGCCACCGGTAGCGAGTGATATTAGTAAACATATTTTCACGTTTACTGCCTCGTGATAGTATATATAGATGAATTCAGATGATAATACCCAGAAGTTAGAAGACGTACGAGAGTTGATTGATAGTGTTGATAGGGAGCTGGTGATGCTTCTAAAACAGCGAAGTAGATTAGTAGAGCTCGTCACTGATATTAAAAAAGAGACCGGTCAAACAGCGTATCAACCAGAGCTGTTCGCGATACTTGTTGATCAGCTGCAAGAAATCGCCAAAGTAGAGGGCTTGGATCCTGAGCTTGTTGTAGAAGTGTGGGATGCGATTCACGAATCTTCTCAGCGACAGCAAAACATAACTCTAAAGAATATGTAATGCTTGAACTCCTAACTGAATCAAAAAATACTCAACGAGTGTTCACTGATAATGAAACTACCAATATACGACTACATATTTTAGAGAATCCGAATTTGCTTTCACTTGTAAAAGAGGCGATTGAACGAAGTGATGTCTCTGGTCCAAATGTTGGTATAGAGTGTGATCTTGGTAGGGTTGCTGGACGGACAAGCTGCGTAACAACATCGGAGGCTGACGAGATTGTGTATGCCAAGCGGAAGCAGCGCGATTCGTACTCACGCTTTGTAAAGAACCGAGAGCTCGAAGATACATCAATAGTCTCAGTTGTATTGTTCCAAAAAGATTACGGGTATCTTGTGTGGAGTGCATGGTGTGGGGCGTTAGTGCCAACTTCACCGGATTCTGAAGGTAGGATGAAGACAAGTGAAGGTTTTTGGGACACGCATGCATTGGTTTATGATACAGATTTGATACAGGTCGAAACCGAACGGCCTGATCGTCCAGAGAAGTAGTGTATAGTATGAGGTAACAAGGAGAAATAAACAGTGATCACATATTTTACAGACGGCAGTTGTAGCCCAAATCCAGGCCCCGGCGGCTTCGCAGTAATTCAGAACAGTGAACCAGTGCGTCTTGGTCACGACAAAGAATCTACCAATATTCGCGAAGAGGGGAAGGCGCTGATTGCTGCCCTGGAGCATGCTGGTAGCGAGCCGTGCGAGATATTCACCGATAGTGAATTCTGGATCAAGGTTATAACTGAATGGTCTCTTACTTGGGAAGCGAATGGTTGGCAGAAAAAAGGCGGCATTAAAAACCTCGATATTGTGCAAGAAGTCTGTCCGCTATACAGAAAATCTCAAGCAAAGCTCACGTGGGTGCGTGCTCATGTTGGTAATGACGGCAACGAGCTTGCAGATCATTGGGCAAACGAAGCCCGAATAAAACAGCTTACAAAATAACAGATGCTAAACGCCTCAACACTAATTGAGGCGTTTAATTTGCGGTCATGACAGAACAGGTAATTATCTCGATTGGATCTATCTAACTGCTATACTAGTAGGAATGAAGCAATCACAGGCACTGAGGGTAATGTTGAGCGGCGCATCGGTTTTTTTAACTGGTGCACCCGGAAGTGGTAAAACATTTGTTTTAAATGAATTTATTGCGCGTGCCAAAAAAGCTAAAAAACGAATAGCCATAACAGCAAGTACCGGTATAGCAGCAACACATATTGGTGGAACAACGATTCACAGCTGGGCAGGTCTCGGGATTAGGGATTCTATTACAGAGCAAGATCACAAGTGGCTGAAGGAGAATGCGCGACTTTTAAAACGCTACAACAACCTCGATACGCTGATTATTGACGAAGTCTCAATGCTTCATGGTAAGCGACTTGATATGATAGATCAGATCTGTCGGCTTCTGAGAGTTTCTGAAGAGCCGTTCGGTGGGCTGCAGGTTATTTTAACGGGAGATCTGTTTCAGCTTCCGCCAATTGATAGGGGAGCGACAAGTATTGATTTTGCGCATCTTTCTAACGCCTGGAAGAGTCTTAATCCAAAAATTTGTTACCTTACCGAACAGCATAGGCAGGTAAGTGATCCGCTTCTAGATCTACTTGAAGCAATGCGCGCAAATGATGTCAATCAGGCGCATTTTGATGCTCTTAGTGAGCGTCTTGGCACTGAAGTACCTGAGTCTGAATCTGTGACGCGTTTGTATTCTCACAATCAAGATGTTGAACAGATAAATAGTGATCATCTCAGTAATATAGATTCCGAGACGAAGACGTTTGTTATGGAAACGTACGGCGTACAAGCGAAGGTAGAGCAGCTTTCTAAGAGTGTGCTTGCACCCGAGGTTCTTGAGCTTAAAGTTGGCGCAGAGGTTATGTTTGTGGCAAATAACTTTTCAGAAGGCTATGTGAATGGTTCTCGTGGTAAAGTGGTTGGGTTTAAAGAGGATGCGCCGCTTGTAGAGCTGCAATCAACCGGACGAGTACTTTCAGTCACTAAAAACAGTTGGGCACTTGAAGAGGACGGCAAAGAGCGCGCCCGCGTGACGCAGTTGCCGCTGCGGTTGGCATGGGCTATCACCATTCATAAAAGCCAGGGTATGAGCCTCGATAGTGCCGAGATTGATCTGAGTAGGGCCTTCACGCCGGGAATGGGTTACGTGGCACTTTCACGCGTAAGGAGCCTTGATGGTATATATCTACGAGGTATCAATAATACTGCGCTACAGATGCATCCAGATATATTCACCTTTGATGAAGAGCTAAGGCAGATGTCTAGCGAGCTTGCAGACACCGTTCCGGAAGAGGAAATTACGGAATCAACGGAGGTTCAAAGTAACTTTGACGAATCGTTACTTGAAGTACTAAAAACATGGCGAGCTCATGAAGGTGCACAGCGGAGTATTCCGCTCTATATGATTGCAAGCAATAAGACACTCGATTCACTTGCAACCATTAAGCCTGTTAGTGCAGCACAGCTTTCGGGCGTCGGTGGAGTGGGGCCAAAAATGGTTGAACGCTACGGCGACGAACTTCTGCTTATGGTTCGAGAACACTTGGGCGTTGTAAACGTACCAGATGCAAAGGATGCTGCTTTAGTTGACTTTCTTACAAAAAGAAACATTGCGCTTTCAGAGACAGATATTGCCGAGCTACGTACGCTCCTAAAATAAAGAGGATGGTTTCTGTAGTACAATAAGAGTTACATGGACACGGAAAAACAGAAAAAAATCCAACTCAAATTTCCTAAGAATTTTTTGTGGGGCGCGAGTGTTTCTACGCATCAAGTAGAAGGCGGCAACCATAATCAGTGGTCTGTTTGGGAGCTTGAGACTGCCCAGTTGAAAGCGACTAATGCCGCACAGAACTACAAGCACCTGGGCAATTGGGAAGATATACAAGATCAAGCGTCTAAACCGTCAAATTACGTTTCTGGTACCGCAGCTGATCATTATAATTTGTACAAAAAAGATTTTGATATTGCGAAGAAGCTGCATTTTAATGCACTGCGCTCTGGTATCGAATGGTCGCGGATTGAGCCTACAGAAGGTGAGTTTGATTTGAGGGCGGTGGAACATTATAGAGCATATTTCGTTGAACTTAAAAAACAGGGGATTACACCAATTCTGACATTATGGCACTGGACGTTTCCAGATTGGTTTGCTAAAAAAGGTGGTTTTTTAAAACGTAAAAATGTGAAATATTTTGTACGGTATGTGCAGTATATTATGTCTGAACTAGGTATAGATTTTCGGTATATTATAACCATAAATGAACCGACAGTGTATACCGCTATGAGCTATCATGAGCGGCGTTGGCCCCCTGAAGAGTCGTCGCTCTTTCAGTCATACCGTGTTTTACAAAATCTCGCACTTGCACACAAGAAAAGTTACAGAGTGATTAAAAAGTTATACCCTAAAACTCAGGTTGGTATCGCACATAACTGTGCCTATTTTTACCCTGGTGACAACTCTGTAGTAAGCCGTATTAGTGCGATGGTTGCACACGCAGTTAGTAATAAGTTCTTTATAAACCGAGTTAAAAAACACCAAGACTTCCTTGGCTTAAACTTTTACTTTGCTAATAGGATACTTGGGACGAGGGTACATAATATTGAAACTAAGCGGAGCGACCTGGGCTGGGATCTTCAGCCAGAAAAACTTCAGCCGTTACTTATTAGCCTGTATAAATCTTACAATCTTCCGGTACTAGTTACTGAAAGCGGAGTTGCCGACGAGAATGATGTGTATAGAAAGTGGTGGATTGCGCAGAGTGTTAAATCTATAAATGGTGCTATGAGTAGCGGTGTAAAAATGATCGGGTATATTCACTGGAGCTTACTTGATAACTTTGAATGGGCAGAAGGCTTATGGCCACGATTTGGACTTGTCGCAGTGAACTATAGTACCCAGAAGCGAGAGATTCGGCCATCGGCACTCTGGTACGCTAAGTTAATTCGCTCACTGAAGGAAGCCAAGTAATGGAAGTTTCAGGGATGAAGGCAGTCGTCATTGGTGGTGGAACAGGCAGCTTTATGCTACTAAAATCACTGAAAAATTATGTTACCGACATAACGGCACTTGTTAACATGGCTGATGATGGTGGATCAACAGGTATTCTTCGTGATGAACTTGGTGTACTACCCCCAGGAGATGTTCGCCAGTGTTTGGTCGCACTATCTAACGAACCGCAGGTACGGGATCTATTTAACTATCGGTTTGAAGAAGGTACTTTTGAAGGGCATGCATTCGGGAACATTTTAATGGCTGCATTAGAGAAGATGACGGGTAGCTTTACTGAGGGTGTTGAAGTGGCTAGTAGAATACTAAATATTACCGGTAAGGTTGAGCCGGTATTACTTAATAACGTCACGTTATGTATGAAAACGAAAAGCGGCAGTGTCAGTACTGGCGAATACGAAATTGCACATGCCGACTTTGCATCATCAAAACCTGAATTGTGGCTTGAGCCAGATCCCGAGGTTAACCCTGAGGCTGTAACTGCAATCGAAGAGGCAAATATGATCGTCATAGCCCCAGGTAACCTATACGGCAGTCTTGCACCGGCTTTAATTACTCCAGAAATTTCAGCAGCAATACGTATATCAAAAGCACGTAAAATATTCGTCAGTAACTTAGTAACTAAGCCTGGTCAAACAGACGATTTTAAAGTACATGACTTTGCAGATGAGATCGAGCGGTTTGTGGGTGGTGAGTGCTTAGATTACGTTTTATATAATAACGTAGAGCCGAGTGCTGATCTGCTTAAAACCTATGCTTCTCAGGGAGAGTTCGGCGTTGAATTTGACCAA
>JBGSPG010000017.1:0-7867 GCA_041738725.1 Saccharimonadales bacterium (SeqCode) | reverse complement strand
TCCCATAGTATTGAATTGGAATACCAAAATTAGTTGAGACTATCTTAGTAAGCAGACCCATGCCACCTTTTGGATAACCTGGTTCATTAAAGTCATTGCTTTCACCACACTGATAGGCATTGTTAATTTTACCCTCATAACCAGCGGCGCACTGCTCGCCATACTTAACCCACAAATCTCGTGGGATACTTGTTGTAAATGCAGTATTATTTTTCGTGTCAACACTCACAAGCATAATCGAATCAGTCAGAGCGGCGCCGTCGTGATCAGGATCGTCTTCGGAGGTGCCTGCTAAAATAATATTGACCCTGCCCTCTTCTTCACCTTTAAGTTTTGTGGTGTTCAAAAAGCCAAGTACATTACCGTCAAAAACTTTTGATGAAGTATTTAGGAACTTCCATCCAAGAAATCCACCAACAAGTAAGAGCACGAGGAATACAACTAGAAGAGCTCTTTTTAGCTTCCTCTTAGTCGGTGACGTTTGTTTTGTAGCTTTTTCAGCTCGCTTCTTTTTAAACTGCCACCAGTGAGCCTTTTTCTGAGGCTGTTGGTCGGATTCCTCTAGGCCAAGCGTGAGTGTATTATCATCTGACCACGCCTCATCGGTAAAGGCTATTTTTTGGTCCGCAGCAGTCCGACGAGTGAACCCTTCGGACCTTTTCCGCGACTGCGACAAATCAGGCCTCTGAGATTCTTGAGACTGAGGTCTTCGACGGACAAAACCGTCCATACTCGCATTCTTTGGTGCTCGCTTTTTTGATTGCATATTACTTCGTACAAGTATAGCGGGTTTACCAAAAGCGGTAAAGACCGTGATTTTTATACACGGGACTGTTATACTAAGCCGCGACATGGACCAAGAAAAAAACAATCAAGCCCCAGTATTAACGCAACCGCTCACTCCAGCAGGACAATCTACCGCTCTATCTGGCGATGACACAACACTAGTCCAAAACCAACCATCAGTAGACCAGCTCCCACCTAGTCAACTTCCCGAGAATCCTGTTCCAGCTCAGAAGAAAGAAGGTGGCATACTTTCACTGTTTGTTACCATAGTCATTGCACTCGTACTTGTGCAGATTATTAACATATTCTTTTTGCAAAGCTACCGTGTATTTGGGCAAAGTATGTATTCTACACTCAATACGAACGATAGGCTCATAATATCAAAATTTGGCAAAACAGGCGCTAAGGCAATACGGAAAGATTATCAACCTAAAAGAGGCGAAATCATTGTGTTCCAAAGCCCTATCGACCCAGAAATTCAACTGATTAAACGTGTGATTGGACTGCCTGGAGACCGTGTTGTTGTTTCGAACGGATCAATTACGGTATATAACAAAGAGAAGCCCGAAGGGTTTAACCCAGATGATGCACCATATGGCGCAAATTTACCACCGACAAGTGGCAAGGCAGATGTGAAGGTACCTGAGAACCACATATTTGTGAGTGGTGACAACCGTGAAGGTAGTAACTCGCTCGATTCGCGAAACGAACTTGGTACCGTACCAGAAGAAAACATTATTGGGTCCCTACTTGTCAGAATCTGGCCACTCAGCGAAGCTAAGTTTTTTTAAGGTAATACTGTTCTCCTGAAGCAGGTGCCTCGGCAACTTTATCATCAACAATTACACTGAGGTCTACCTGATGACTACTCTATGAGACTATCGACAATACTTTTAAGATGTTCGTCACTCTTAAACTTAATCACCAGTTGACCGCCCTTGGCCATATGCTTAACAATGACCGGTGTTTTTAGGCGCTCTGATAGTTGCTTTGTTTCGGGTGTCTCAGTTTTTGTACGATCAATTTTTTCTGCCGTTTTAGAAAGTTCGGTCTGCTTGTATCCAACAACAAATTGTTCTGCCTGGCGCACGGTCCACTTGTTGGTGATTATAAGTCTGAGAAGTTCAAGCTGTGTTGCTTCATCTTTGAGCGCAACGATTTGGCGAGCGTGGCCTTCAACAATTTTACCTTCATGAAGCGCTTGTTTAGCCGGCAATGGAAGTTTTAGAAGTCGGATAATATTATGTACTGCTGGCGAACTCTTACCTACCTTCTTAGCGACTTCATCATATGTTAAACCAAATTGATCATGAAGCTTCAAGTATGCAGCTGCAAGATCCAGAATTGTAAGATCTTGGCGTTGTATATTTTCTATAAGTGCAATTTCAAGCTTCTCTTGTTCGCCAAATGAACGAACTATTACCGGAGCCACAGAGAGGCCAGCAAGCTGAGCTGCACGATATCGTCTTTCACCAGCAATAATAATGTACTGGCTACCGTTTTTAGCAACAATCAGTGGCTGTACTATCCCATGTTCTGTAATAGATGCTGCGAGTTCACCGAGTGATACTTCGTCAAAGTGCTTTCTGGGCTGCTGCGGATCCGGCACTAACCGGGTTAGTGCTACCTGCTCAACCATATCTTGAGAAGACCCGACTGCAAGTGCTTCTGAAAGTATGTCGTCAGGAATTAATGAAGAAAAATCTTTGCCGAGTCCCTTATTCACGATAATCTCTCCATAATCTCTTTGGTTAATGCCTTGTATGCCCGGGCACCTTTACTCCATTTGTCGTATTCCCCCACCGGCTTACCGTGGCTTGGCGCCTCTGCTACCCTAATATTACGCGGAACAACGGTTTCGAACAACCGTTCTTTAAAGTTAGCCTTTAACTGCTCTTCAACCTGGGCTGAAAGTGTTGTCCGGGCATTGTGCATAGTCATGACAACACCGAGGATTGCAAGCCGTGGGTTGAGTGCTTGTCTTACAAGCTTCATTGTTTCAAGCAGCTGCCCGAGGCCCTCGAGTGCATAATACTCCGTTTGTACCGGTACTATTACCGAATTTGCAGCCGTAAGTGCATTTACTGTAAGTAACCCGAGGCTTGGGGGACAATCGATAAGCACAATATCGTAGTCAGTCTCACTGAGGACCTCTTTCAAACGTAAGGCTCTATTCTTCGCAGTCGCAATTTCAGTCTCGAGTGTTGCCAGCTCGGCGTCTGTTGGCAACACAAAAAGATTTTTGTATTCAGATTCTTGTGCTGCAGCCGCTAAGGTAGACTTACCCACTAGAACATCACGGGTCGTTGCGCCGTTCTTACTGATACCGAGGCCACTTGAGGCATTCCCCTGAGGGTCAAGATCGACGAGCAGGACTTTTTTACCCGCTTTGGCAATATTATATGCAACATTAATAGTGGTCGTTGTTTTACCAACCCCACCTTTTTGATTTGTAACTGCAATCACCTGGGCCACGTGTTTTATTTTCCTCCTAAAACGTTACCTATAGTATACAGGTTTCAAGGTTCATCATCTAGCCAAACAAAAAACGAGCCAAGCGACTCGTTTTATTGTAACCACAGATTAGAATTAACTGATTTTAGTGATTTGAATAACGCTGTGTTGCTGACGGTGACCACGAACTTTATTCACGCGCTTCTTAGCTTTATAGCGAATAGCGGTAACTTTATCGCCCTTAACAGACTCTTCGAGTACCTTAGCTTCAACAACAGCACCCTCTACAAGAGGTTGTCCAACTTGAACCTTATCGCCATCAATCACCATAAGAGCATCAAATTTAAGATTCTTCTTATCACCAACGAGTTCAACGTTGAATTTTTCATTTTCGGTCACGATATATTGGTGACCACCAGATACAATTACAGCCTTTTTCATTCTTCTTATCTATTCCTTAGATCCATTTACATGTGGACATTTATTAAAAACAATCAAACATCAGTTTACCAGATACAATCACTCCTGTAAAGTACGCTTATTCTCCAGTTCGTGGATTCTGTCGTGGTCGAGGCCAAAATAATGAGCTATTTCATGCCAGAGGGTGTGTTTTATTTGTTTCTTGAAGCTATCTTCATCTGATGAATTGAATACCAGGGGTAATTTGAATAAGGTTATTTTATCTGGCAATTGCCCAGAAAAACCATTTCCCCTTTTAGTAAGTGGAACACCCTCGTACAACCCGAATAAACTTTGGTTACAATGTAACTTCAAGCGCTCACGCTGTTCCTGCGATGGTTGATCCTCATAGGTAATTACTACATTACTCAGTTTTGAGGTGTATTTTTCCGGTAACTCGTCGAGTGCACTACCGATTAGTTCTGAAAATTTATCATCAGATGGTATCTCCATATATTTAAGTATACGCTTAAACTATTAGTTTGTCATCACAACGTTGTTAGAAATGGCACAATAATGAGTCCGAGATTCGGAAGCAGAAAACTAGGCTTTTCTAAGTGCTATAACGAGTTCAGCACTGTCGATTTTGACCTGAGTCTGGTTCTCATTCATATCAGAAACTACCTCAGCTGCAAGAGTTTCAGTTTTAATCGTCTCAATATGTTCGTCTATAGCTGCTTTGAGTTCAGAGTCATCAGTTGTAAGTGAGAGCACAATTCTGTCATCAACATTCAAACCAGCTTGTTTGCGTGCATTCTGTATAAACCGTACCACTTCGCGCATTAACCCTTCACGCCTAAGCTCTGGGGTTATTACTAGATCCAACTCAAGTTCACTACCGGTTCCGAATATTATTTTTCGAACATTGAGTTCCTCTGAAAGAATATCCGCAAAATCAACGAACGTACCCTCTGTGGGTACAGCAAGCTTGGCAAGTGGCTGACGAACTTTCAGGCCAGCTTTTGCACGAATTGCTAACGCTTCATTAACATACTGTCTGACTGTACTCATTTCATCTATTAACAGTTCGTTGATGTGACCAACTTTCGGCCAATCAAGTAAGTGTACTGATTCACCGCCCGTAAGCTTCTGGTATAGCTCCTCAGCTAAGAATGGTGTGAAAGGTGCCATAACTAAACTGAGTTGCACAAGCACGTAGTGGAGCGTTCGATAAGCGTTGTTTTTATCTTCATCATCGCCACTCTTCCAGAAACGACGTCGAGATCGGCGGACATACCAGTTTGATGCATCCTCGATGAACGGTAGGATAGGTTTGACTGCGTTTGGAATATCATACGCATCCATGTGTAACTCTACTTCTTTCCTAAGCTGGTGAACTCGGCTCACTATCCAGCTATCGAGTGGGTTTTTAAGGTCTTCTGACGGATCACTCGGCAATACACCGTCGGTCTGCTCATATGCCCAATCGTCAACTTCCGCATACATTGTGAAGAATTCGTACATGTTCCAGACCATACTTAGTTTGCGCGCAACATCACCTACCTCTTTGTCCTGTAGAGTGAAATCTTCTCCGTTAAGAAGTGGGCTTGACACTAGTAGGAAACGAAGACTATCGGCAGAAAACTTATCCATTAGTTCGTTTGGATCAGTGTAGTTACCATAGCTTTTACTCATTTTGCGGCCATCACTACCCGCAACATTCCCAGTAACAATGACGTTCTTAAATGAATTTTCACCAAATAACGCAACACTCATCGAGTGCATGTAGTAGAACCACGCGCGTACTTGGCCTATATACTCAACTATAAAGTCTCCGGGGAAGTTAGCTTCAAACTTTTCCTTATTTTCAAACGGATAGTGGAACTGAGCAAACGGCATGCTCCCGGCCTCGAACCAACTGTCCATAACTTTATCGATTCGTGTATAGGTGACTCCGTCGATCTCGAAAGTAATATCGTCTACCCAGGGGCGGTGGTAATCATCGAGTTCTTTGCCACTCAGATCTTTCAGTTCTTGATAGCTTCCGACAACCTTAATCTGAGTCTTACCATCGCTGTCTACGCCCTTCCATACCGGCATTGCTGTTGCCCAAAAGCGATCTCGTGAGAGATTCCAATCAGGTGCTTGTTCAATTGTTTTTGCAAACCTACCATTCTTAACGTGGTGCGGGAACCAGTTAACGTTGCCATTTTGCTGCAACATAGTCTCACGCTGAGAATCAATATCCATAAACCAACTTGGATGAGCTCGGTACATAAGCCTCGTGCCACATCTGTGACAGTGTGGGTAGCTATGAAGGTAATAATCTATCTTCCAAACTATTCCACGCTCCTTAAGTTCTTTTGCAATTGGCTTGTTTACTTCCCAGACATTTTGGCCGATCCAATCACCTTCTGTGTAGTTACCGTTTTCATCAATCACGTGCACCACTGGTATACCAACTGTCTGGGCAAGTTCAAAATCTTCTTCACCGTAGGCTGGTGCGAGGTGCACTATGCCAGTACCGCTTTCCGTTGTTACGTATTCGGCCGCCCATATTTTGTGTGCGCCTTCGCCCCTATCGTCAAACAGAGGTTCGTATGATTTTCCAACCAGTTCACTGCCTTTTAAAGTTCTAAGAACGGTGTATTCAACTGGCTGATGCTTTTCGTCAGTTAAGACTTTTTCTACGAGATCTTTTGCAAGTATTATTTTTTCACCCGCAAGCTCCACTTCAACGTAGGTAAGCGATTTATTTACTGCAACAGCGGTGTTTGCAGGTAGCGTCCAGGGTGTAGTTGTCCAGGCGAGGACATGAGTGTCTTCGTCAGCAAGCTTAAACTTTACATACACACTCGGGTCAGTAACATCCTGGTACGCGCCAGCATCCATAGTAACTTCTGCTTTTGAAAGTGGCGTAGCATCAAGCGTGCAATACATTAATACTTTTTCGCCTTCGTAAATTTTGCCTTTTTCGTAAAGGGTTTTAAATGCCCACCAGACAGATTCCATGTAGTCTTTGTCCATTGTCTTATAGGCACCCTTAAAGTCTACCCAGCGCCCGATTCTGTCGACGGTGTCTTCCCAGAGACTACTCGTTTGTACCATGTTTTCTCTACAAGCAACAATGTATTTTTCAATACCGTATTCGAGCACTTCTTCACGGCTATTGATGCCAAGTTTTTGCTCAGTAAAGCGCTCCGCGGGTAAACCATGGCAATCCCAGCCCCATACACGCTCAACTCGCTTCCCCTTCATGGTTTGATACCGAGGAATAACATCTTTTACGATAGAGCTAAGTAGCGTGCCGTGGTGGGGTGAGCCTGAAATAAACGGAGGACCGTCATAAAAGACATAGCTGTTATCTTTTGAACGCATTTCAACTGACTTTTCAAATGTCTTCTCATTCTTCCACTTCTGTACCAAATCCTTTTCGTACTCAAGTGCCCGTCTTCGTGTGTTCGCCTTAAACTTCATCTATCGCCTTTCTAAAATATAAAAATCACTTCTTTTGACTGCCAGAATCCTAAGTAGGACGGTACCATCTGGCTTCCAAAAGAAGTGATTCTTTTAGCACTTGCTTGTCTGCTATTACGGGCTTACCCGAGAGATTCTATTTATCCTGAGCTTGTCGAAGGACTTGTACAAGATGTTCTTTCTCTTCCTTGTGGTTGATAGCCACTCAAACGGATATATGCTTATAGTAAGCAATTACTCCTTAAAATGCAAGTTACTGAGCGTAAAAACTTAGTTCTGATACTGTCGGCCAGCTGTCTCGGTCTGGCCATATCTCAACAAGGCTACCATCTTCTCTTACTGCAATTATAACCGGATACTGCACTAAATCATGGAGCTCTTGCAGCGCAATTCCCTCTTTACTCTCAATATCTATAAGCTCAAGCGTTCGGGCAGTTTGCTGCTTAAAGCTGTGTGCATATTCCTCTACAGATGTCGCTGTCTCGGAGATTGGTTTGTATAGTATAAGCGCTTTCATTATGTTTTAAGTATACCAGGTCTAAATGGTAGATCTTAGAACTTAGTTCTGAGAGATAAGTATTGCCAGCGGTGATAAATACTGGATACCACATCAAGCCTGGGGTAACGGTAGGTATAACGAAAAGACAAGCCTTTCGACTTGTCTTTTCTAAGATCTAGGATCTATTTGCTGATATCTCTAACTACAGCCAGATGTTGTACCACAAGAAGTACAAACATAACAGCTACCTGC
>JBGSPG010000013.1:0-4257 GCA_041738725.1 Saccharimonadales bacterium (SeqCode) | reverse complement strand
GGCATTACTGGCTCAATTACAAGTGGCCATGTTAGTACGTAATATGACGCTGAAAACAGAAGTTATTTCCGTAGAGCCAAGTATTAATCCAGACCTTCCCGGCAATAAGACAGTAACTTTGAGAATAACAGGATATGGCGGTGAGCCACGTGAAGTAAAGGTACAAACAGATTCTCTCGTTGTCTCTAGCGGTTTGGGGAAGCCTACTTACGGGTTTGAAGTGAAAGAGTCGAGGGCTGCTTCTGTTATTAGCGCTACAGCAGCCCAGCCCGAGACGGAGTTTCCTAAGTTATGCGATACGCTCGGGGCTTTCGAGGCACTCGCTAGCAAAGAAGCGGAACCCAAGATACTCGGTGAGACGTTAATTATATATGGTGCAGGCAACTCTACCGACGTGCTTGTCGAATATATCGGGGGATTGTTTGAGGACGCAGAAAATGAGTCTCTCAGAAATGTTAAAAAAATTATCATAGTAACAACCGGTGCTGAATTCTCGAAGCGTAAAAGATACGCAATGAATGAGGACTTAGCTAAAAAAGGTACTCGCCCAAATCTGGTTGAATTTATTACTGTCGATAAGGTTTCGGATATTGATTTTGTTGAAGGTAGCGAACAAGGTAGAGTTACTCTACTCGATGGCAATGGTCGTGTGCCCGTTGATGCAGACGGTGAGCCGATTGAAGCCGACTCAATAATTGCGGCAACTGGTTTTAGGCCTGATCTTGATTCAGTATTTAGCGCATATTTGGATGAGGGTGAGACACTAGCCCAAAAACGCGATGAGTCTGACGGTAGTAAGCGAAGAAAAGTAACATTGCCTACCAACCCAGATGTTGCAGTGGCAGATACGCTTGCAGATGATCCCTCGATTATATTTATTGGAACTGCCTCAAGACCATTATTCAATGATGCAAAATTTAAGCAGCTCCCCCCTGAATCACGTGAGGCTTTGATTCGTAATGGCGCAGAGAATGCCGTTGCGATTGGCTTTAGGCGACCAGATGATCAGGCGGCTATGCGACTATTTGGACCGAGTATATCCGCAATACTCGATACTGCAGGGGCTACCCAGGGAACTAGCGAGGTGGCAAGTGTCACGAACGGGTCAGGAAGAATATCTGTCGGCACAAAGACTGTAATCACTCCACCACCTCAAGAGGAACTACTGTCGGTGCGGCGTGGTTTGCACGCAGATTCACAAATTTTAACCCCTTTATTTTTGACAGGTCTTGAACGAATACGGCTCGATAATGAAGGGCAGGGTGTTTTAGAGTATCGATTTACGCTCGTCCCAGAAGAAGACGGACTATTTACACTGGAGTATGCCGGTGGCCCAGAAGGTCAGAACGGTTTAATATCGGGGGGTCTCCTCGACAAGGTAACTTCAGCGCTTAACACGCCAAAGTTCTGGGGTTATGCCATTAACGCGGCAAGTACTAGAAGAGAGCGAAGTGGTTATAGAATAATTGTTTGCTTCAGAAACGGTGTGCTTGATCTGAAAAACACCTTCGTAGAGCCAGTGTAGCTGCGCTTACTAGATTATTGCAGTATCTTGTAGCTTCTGGTATAGTAAATGAGTTAATTATTAAGCAGCGGGAGAGAAAATCCTTCTGGTTGTGATCTACCTTTAGATCCTGCTGGTCGCTCATCCGTGAAGAACGAAAGGATTTATTATTATGGCAGTATCTGTCGATATAAAAAAACTATTAGAAAGCGGTGCTCACTTTGGACACGCTACAAGTAGGTGGCACCCTAAAATGGCACCATACCTACACAGTAAGCGTGCAGGTAACCACGTTATTGATCTTACAAAAACAGTTGAAGCTGTTGAGAAGGTTTTGCCACTCATAACTAAAACTGTCGCAGGCGGCAAGAAAGTACTACTTGTTGGTACTAAGCGCCAGGCACAGGCAATTGTGCAGCAGGCAGCTGAAGATACTGGCATGCCATTTGTAGTGAACCGTTGGGTTGGTGGAATGCTAACTAATACAACTACAATGAATGGTCGTATTAAGCATCTTCAAGATCTTGAAAACAAAATGGCAAGTGGTGAACTTGCAAATCGTTACAACAAGCTTGAGGTCCAGCGGTTCCAAGAAGAAATTGATGAAATGAATCACCTGTATGGTGGCATTAAAGATCTTCAGGGTAACCCAGGACTCGTCTATGTAACCGACGTAGTTACTGACCACCTTGCAGTAAAAGAAGCAAAGCGACTCGGCGTGCCAGTTATTGGTGTTGTTGATAGTAATTCAGATCCAAGTGTTATTGATTACCCGATTCCTGCAAATGACGATGCGCTTAAGGCAATTCAACTACTACTTGAATATGTAGTTGCAGCAATTAACGAAGGCAAGGCATCTCAGAAACAAGTTTCTGAAAAGTAGTTAGCAGGTTTCATGTATCAGAGATCCGCCGACTGGCGGATGACACATTAAATTAAAGAGAGGATAAATATGGCAGTTACAATTGATGAAATTAAAAGACTCAAGACACTCACAGGCATCGGCCTGACAGATGCAAAAGCAGCACTTGTTGATGCAAGCGGTGATTTCGACAAGGCACTTGAAGCACTTCGTAAAAAAGGCCTCACAAAGGCAGAAAAGAAGGGTGAACGCGAGGCTCGTCAGGGAATCGTAGACTCATACGTACACAGTAGCCGTATTGGCGTTATTTTAGAGGTTAACTGTGAAACTGACTTTGTTGCTCGTACTGATGGCTTCAAAGATTTCGTGCACGACGTTGCAATGCATATTGCTGCTTCGGCACCAGAATACGTTTCCGTAGAGAACATACCAGCCGATGAGCGAGACAAGAAGGCTGCTGAATTTGAAGAAAAAGTCATCGCTGATGGCAAACCAGAAAATATGGTAGAGAACATCACTGAAGGTATGCTTAAAAAGTATTTTGCTGAAAAGTGCCTACTCGATCAGCCATATATTAAGAACCCCGACCAAACTGTCGACCAGTTCTTAAAAGAAAACATCGCTAAGTTTGGTGAAAACACCATTATCCGTCAGTTCAAACGGATTGAACTCGGCGAAGTTAACTAAATCAGTAGTTAGTATGTGCAAAGTGGCTATATTTAGAGTTGTCTTCTGATGCGAAAAAATCGGTTATCTTGTACAATTGAGTAAGAAATAAGGAGATGTATGGATTTAAGTAGCTATCGTTCAAAAATGAATACTGCAGTTGACCACCTAGCGGACGAACTGAAAAAAGTTCGAACGGGTCGGGCTCACCCAAGTATTATTGAAAGTCTGATGGTTGAGGTATACGGACAAATGACACCACTTAACCAGGTCTCTAACATTAGCGCACCTGAGCCACAGTTGCTACAAATAACCCCGTTTGATCCTACAAACCTGCAAGCTATTGCAACTGCAATCAGAAACGACCAATCTATGGGTCTGAATCCAACAGACGATGGTCGGGTTGTGCGCGTCCCAATGCCACCACTCACCGAAGAACGCCGTCGTCAAATAGTGAAATCACTTGGTGACACCGTAGAAGAAGCACGGGTCACACTCAGAAACATTCGACATGATGCACTTAAAGAAGCGAAGCGTGCTAAAGATGCAAAAGAGATTTCTGAAGATGATGTTAAGCGTGCGGAATCTCAAATAACCGAAATTATTACAGATTGCCAAAACAAAATTGAGGCGGCACAGAAGGCAAAAGAACAAGAAATAATGAAAGTTTAATATAAATTATGGAGAAGCTAACGCCACTCCATTTTTATCGAATCGCATTGTTTACCTCGTCTGTTTTTATAGTGGGTATACTATGGCGTAGTCCAGTGTATGTTTTCGTGCTGCTATCAATTTTATTTATTGAATTAAGTAGGACACTTAAATGGCGATACATTAAGACTGGACTGCTCTGCATGGTACTGGGCCCAGTCGCAGAAGCAATTGCAATCGCGTTTGTTACGTGGAACTACAGTAATTACCAGTTGGTTGGAGTACCGCTGTGGCTCGCACCGTTATGGGGTATTGCCGCACTGTTCTTCATATCAATGGCGGTGTTTGTTGGCGAGAGTCCTCAGCGATAACTGTTTAAAGATCATCTGAAACCAGGTATAATACAGATCAATGCAAAATAACAACGTACACGTAGTTCCAAATCATCTCGGTTTAATTCTAGATGGAAACCGTAGATGGGCGAGAGACCAGGGCCTGCCAACACTTGAAGGTCACCGCAAAGGGTACGAAAACCTAAAAGACATTGCGAGGTACGCATTCGATAAGGGCGTCA
>JBGSPG010000111.1:0-2633 GCA_041738725.1 Saccharimonadales bacterium (SeqCode) | reverse complement strand
CTAAGTGGTTTTGCAGACGGATTAAAGTGTTACTCCAAGGCGAGTTATGAAACTGGTCTGCTTTTGAAATTTGTGTTTAAGGATACAAAAATAGATGATCAAGCTGAGTACCTCAGCATCTATACTTCGTGTGTAAAAAATGTTCAATTCCAACTATACCCAGAATCATAGTTGTATTTTTTACAAATAGGGAATAGGATGTAGTCATGAAAAGGTGGGCACCGTTTCTTGGGTTGGTCCTTATAGCTGCAGTTTTATTCTCAAAAATTAATATCACCAAAGCATCTGTTCCGGAGTCTTGGTTCGATACCACCACCCAGCCGACCATAGCACTGTCTCAACAGTCTGCGCAGGTTAATAAAAACACCTATTGGGGTGCTCTGTGTCGGGATTCAACCTTCACGGCTTTTTGGATCAGCCCAGCAAGTGAAAAACTCACCCAAGAGGTCACAGATTGCACCGTCAGTACGCCGTATGGTTATATGGGCAACTACGGTGTAAAACTTGCGGGTACTTCAACAAGCTATGCCATACGGACACAGGTGGGCGGGACAATTACTATGTACCCAGTTCCAGAGAGTACAAATGCTCTGAGCTTTGCGAGTACCGGCGGAACAGGTCTGTATAAGTTCGTATACCTCTATAAAAACCTCCCCGCTAATATTAAATCTCAGCCTGATACAGACGGTAAGCCGTTATATTATTCACTCACACAGCCCCACAACGGAGTTGCCAATAGAATTAAATTCCCAGATGGCTCAACCGTAATAGTCCAAGATCAAACACCAACATACGCGCAGGGCGGTAGATATATATTCGCTAACTTTGGTAGAGCCCAGGCGCTAATTGATACCGAGGCGAGTACTGCTAGAATGATTGGGCAAAATACCAACCCATCAAGCGGCAATCCAAAAGTAACTCTTGCGGTTAATAATGACGCATCTATTGGTTTTGTTGCAGATAACAATACGGGCAGTTATAAGCTGTACAACTTTAATAACTGCACACCCGGATCTACGCTAGGCAATCCAGAACAGTGCGAAGCCCGCAACCTTTCGACTACAGTAAGTTCAGTAGTCACCAGTATCAGAAACATATCTCAGGCAAGGTTTATTACTGATGATAAATTAGAACTCTTCATCTCCGTAAATACACCAACGGGTGCACGAACTGACAGATATATCGTCACAATTCCCGGCTATACTCAGTCAGCGTTTGAGTATTTGGCGCTTGGTGATTCATTTGCATCTGGTGAAGGCGTGTATGGCTACAAGGCTAGTACAGATAGCGATACTAATCACTGCCATATCGCGAACGAATCATATCCGTACTTGATAAAAACAAACCTCAATTATACTCAGGCTGAGTCCGTTGCGTGCAGTGGGGGAAAGATTAAGGATGTATATCGGCCAGGAAACAGTGACTATTTTAACGACAATCCACAGGCGACAGGCAAAGACGATCCTCAGTATAGTGAAGAGATTTATACGGGCTATCTCCCAGGATACAGAAGACAGTTTGAATTTGTAAAAAAGTATAAACCAGCCGCCGTAACACTTTCAATCGGTGGTAACGATATTAACTTCGGCAAAAAGCTTCAGTACTGCATTCTGACTCAGTACAGTTGCTACGAGAGTGCCGGGCAGAAGCAGAACGTTCTCAATGAGGTGAAGGGGCAGTATAGCCGACTTGTAGAAACCTACCGGGGCCTAAGAGCCGCTAGCCCAGATACTAGGATATATGTTGTCGGGTATCCAAACCTTGTGTTCCCAGGTGGAGACTGCGCGCTTAACGTCAGGCTATCTGGCGCAGAATTACTTCTAGCTGAAGAAATCACCGAAGATCTTAATACGGTGATAAAACGAGCTGCAGAAAACACAGGTGTATTTTATGTGGATGCCGCAAACACATTCACGGGCCACCGTTTATGCGAAGATAAATCATGGGCGCTCGCGGTCAATGGCTTAACGTTTGGTACTGATGCGCCGTTTTTCTTCGGCCCAATTAGTAGCGCAACATTTCACCCCAACAAACTCGGGCATCAACTTTATAATGATGTAATTTTGCAAAAAACTGCCAATCTGACTAGCCCGATGCCTGCACCGGTGCCAACTAGTAACGTAAAAGATATGCCGAGCAGGCTCAGCCCGACAGGGGATACAACTGGCACTTCGGTCCAGCCGATTTTGGAAGATGGCTTGTTTGGGGATCTGGTTCAGGCCGGCACCCAGGCGGTTAGTTTACTCGATGTCTCCGGGTATTTTTTAGAGCCAAATAGTAACTACCAGGTAGAAATTCACTCAACCCCTGTAGTTATCGGTACGGCCATAGCAACTACGAACCAACAGCTTTCGATCAATGCGGTGATTCCGGCGGGAATTGAACCCGGTCCGCATGTTGTGCATATATTCGGCAAGAATATTGCGGGTGAGCAGATAGATATATACAAAGATGTTACGGTGGTTGCAAGTAATGCTGACTACGACGGAGACGGCATACTTAACACAGATGATAGATGCACTTTTGTTACGCCCTCAGGCATAGATATAGATAAAGATGGTGTAGACGACGCCTGTGATTCACTCATCTCGGAGGCCCCGGCACCTCCTCCGCCGCCCCCTCCGCCACCGCCC
>JBGSPG010000083.1:0-4820 GCA_041738725.1 Saccharimonadales bacterium (SeqCode) | reverse complement strand
TTAGGTTTTTAAGGCAAGCTAAAACGCTTGTTAAAACAGGACAAAAGTAGTAAAATACTACAGTTACGCACTAGATATAGCTTCAATCAATATTTAGTACAAATTATAAGAGGATTTAAATGGCAAAAAAGATTACAGCGAACCTTAAACTTCGCATCCCGGCTGGAAAAGCTAGTGCAGGACCTCCAGTAGGTTCAACACTCGGTCAATATGGCCTGAATATGATGGATTTTATAAACCCATTTAACGAACAGACCAAAGATTTAATGGGCTCAGACGTTATTGTTCACCTTCAGATTTTTGAAGACCGTACATTTACATTCAATGTTATTGGCGAACCAGTTGATGACCTTATTCGTAAGGCTATAGGCATCAAAAAAGGTTCAGGCGTACCTCACAAAGAGAAGGTTGGTAAACTAACTGACGCTCAGCTAACTGAGATTGCCGAACAGAAGATGAGCTACCTCAACGCAAACGACATTGAAGCAGCTAAAAAAGTTATCGCCGGAACTGCACGTTCAATGGGCGTAGAGATCGAAGGCTAGTAGCATGTTCGAAAGAATGTTACGACGTGAAGACGTTTTGAGAGAGAGACCAATATCTTTTTCTGAGCTAGGATGCGTAGCGTTGGATCTTGAACTAATCGGAGACGCCGAAGCGAAAGATAATGCAAGAATCGCACTACTCAGGGCATCAGCGGGAATACCAGAGCATGAAGCATGGATGCGGGATGAACCGGCCGGAAGCGTATGGGACATCGAAGTAACCAGAATTAAAGAATTACTAGAGCAATAGTTGCTAAACTGTGGGAGGCCGAAAGCCGCTTGAACCACGAAAGGAGCCATCATGGCAAAGAAAGCAGAATTAGTAGAGCAAGCACAGAAACTGAAACTAGATGTTTCAGCAAAGAACACAATTGCAGAACTAGAAGCAGCAATCGAACAGAGCAAAGATCTTAGTTCTGAGGTCTCAGAAAACAAAAATCTAAGCTCTAAGAACGAAGATCTACCATCTGACGACAAGGTCGTCACTGCTAAAGCTGGTAAACGCTCAGCAAAAGCACTGAAGGAAGTAGAAGAAAAAGAAGCTAAAGAAGAACGTAAAGAAAAAGTAGCTGCTGGCGAACTTGACCCAAGCGCTGAGGGCATTAAAAAAGGCCCTTCACCAAAGACTCGCTCTAAGTTAGAGCGACGAAGTAAAGGTTACAAAAAGTCCGCAGAACTTATTGATTCTGAAAAAGAATACACACTTAAAGAAGCTTCTGAAATTCTACCTAAAACGAGTACCGTTAAGTTTGATGCCAGTGTAGAACTTCACGTTAATCTTGGCGTAGACCCACGTCAGGCAGATCAGAACATCCGTGCAACTGTTGCACTACCACACGGTACTGGTAAATCAATTAAGATCGCCGTATTTGCTCCAGCAGATCAGCACGAAGCGGCTAAAGCTGCAGGTGCCGATATTGTTGGTGAAGATGAGTTCTTGCAGCAGCTAGATAAAGAACAACTCGACTTCGACGTTCTTATTGCAACACCTCAGCTCATGGCTAAGCTAGGTAAGTACGCCCGAATCCTCGGACCACGCGGACTTATGCCAAATCCTAAAAGCGGTACTGTTACTACTAAGGTTGCAGAAGCTGTTAAAGAGGCAAAGGCCGGTAAGGTTGAGTTCCGTGTAGACAAACAGTCTATCGTTCACCTTGCAGTCGGTAAAGTAAGCTTCACGCCACAGCAAATTGCAGAAAATGCACACGTTGTACTTCGTGCGCTTGCAGACGCAAAGCCAGGCAGCGTAAAGGGTACATACATGAAGAAGGTCACTATGACCACAACCATGGGCCCAAGCTTGACTATCGCCCTCAGCGAAGTCTAAGCGGTTACGTATTCGTTCAAAAAACACCCTCGGTAATCCTGGGTGTTTTTTGCTTTTAATAGAATACTAGTAGGAACAGGAGCGCAGCATCACGAAGCCATCAATAATTTAAAACCTGATATACTAGTAGTATAAGTAAAGGAGTATATAGTGGCTGAAGAAAATGTAGACGCATATTACGGTGAGAGTGAAGCTGGTAATGATGAAGTGGATTTAAGCTTCCTAGACGAAGACAATTCGTAAGCTAGAATAGTATGTCCCTGAAGGTTGCATTAGTTGTACCGCATATATTTATGCAAAATGACATTTTACCGAATGTCATTTTTTCACCTGGAGAATTAGCTATTAACTTAGCAAATGAATTAGTAAACCAAGAGGTTGCTGTGACAATGTTTACTGCTGGCAAAGTAAATACTGAAGCGGAGCTAGTATCTGCAGATCTTACATTTTTTCAGAAGGAACTTCAAGTCCGTAATGACACATATATAAGTCTTCTAAAGAAGCACCCACTCACTTTTATAACACTGGCAAGACAAGCCCAGGCAGCACTACTGGCCGATGCATTCCACAGGGCGAATTCTGGTGAATTTGATATTGTACACGTGTATACAAATGAAGAAGACATTGCATTGCCGTTTGCGCAGCTCTGCAATGTACCCGTTGTATTTACGCATCATGACCCATTCAACTTTCTTACAGGGTACCGCAACACCTTTCCGAAGTACAAACACCTAAGCTGGATCTCAATCTCTAATAACCAACGAACTGGGATGCCAGAAGATACACATTGGCTCGGCACAATCTACCATGGACTCGACCCCAATATATGGCAAAAACAAAACCCGGAGAAGGAAGATTACGTTGCATTTATCGGTCGTATAATTGAACCAAAAGGGCTGGATATTGCCATTAAGGCAGTGCAGAGATACAACAGAGTTGCTACGAAACCGCTCAAATTCAAGATCGCTGGCAAACATTACGGGGGTAGTGGTAAAAATAGCTACTGGGGTAAAACAATAGTACCACTGCTTAGCGATCCTAATATTGAGTACGTCGGGTTTATTAAAGACATACCAGAAAAACAAATGTTTCTTGCCAAAGCCCGAGCATTACTAGTCCCTTCCGTATTTGCAGAACCATTTGGCATGGTTATGATCGAATCCTTAGCTTGTGGTACGCCAATTATTGGTCTCGATTCGGGAGCGATTCCGGAGGTTGTAAACAATGGCGTTACTGGTATTGTAGTGAAAAAGCATGTATCTACTGCCGCAAATGGTAAGCTAATTATTGAAGAGGCGACGGTTACGAATTTTTCAAAAGCATTAAGTAATATTGATACGCTCGATGATTGCGCTTGCCGTAGAGAGTTCGAAACAAGATTCACACTCGCCAAAATGGCGACGGAACATCATAAAATATACAGAGAGTTATTGAGGTCGTCTAGCTAGACTAGCTTAGTCTATTACTTTTTATAAGCATCAACCGGCTTCTCAGCTGCTACAGAATTACCAGTGGCGCTTTAATATGTGCTTGAGCTTCGTAGTTCAATAACTCAAAGTCTTCGATTTTAAAATCGTCAATTGTATTTTGATTACCTGAAACTTTTAACTGCGGAAAGCGAGTTGGAGTACGAATTACTTGTTCATTTGCGGGTTCGATTTGATTTTTGTATAAGTGAGCGTTACCAATTGACACAACCAGTTCTCGAGCCTCTAGGCCAGTTAAGTGTGCAACCATCATTAGAAGCATGGCGTACTGTGCAATGTTAAATGGTAGACCAAGAAACACATCCGAAGAGCGTTGATAAAGTTGCATTCTGAGTTTACCCTTTTGAACATCAAACTGGAACATCGTATGGCACGGAGGCAAACGCATTTCTTCTAGATCAGTTGGATTCCAGGCACTCACGATGATCGCTTTTGAGT
This sequence comes from Saccharimonadales bacterium (SeqCode), assembly GCA_041738725.1. Classification (GTDB taxonomy): domain Bacteria; phylum Patescibacteriota; class Saccharimonadia; order Saccharimonadales; family UBA7683; genus JAGOUG01. The sequence goes on along the minus strand of JBGSPG010000083.1, from coordinate 1,023 downwards.
TCGGATTATTCTTAATCTGGTCAATGGCCCACGCGAGTTGATCAGTTTCTGTACCATCAGTATTCTTCCAGTGTCGCCACTGCACACCGTAGACCGGGCCTAGGTTAAGCTCTTTATCTGCAAAATCATCCCAGTAGCGAATGTTGTGGTCTTGTAGATACTGTATATTAGAACTGCCTGATACAAACCATAAGAGTTCGTGTGCTAAAATTTTAAATGGCATTTTTTTAGTAGTCAATAACGGGAAACCTTGACGAAGATCAAAACGAAGTTGATAGCCAAAGATGGCCCTGAGATCAACAATTCCACGCGAAGGTTTAGTTTTGCCATCTTCAAGAATTTTTCTTAAAAGATCGAGATATTGTTGTTCGCTATGCTGTTTCATTGTTATTATTATACTCCTTACGCCCAGTCACCACGCGTCTTACTTTTTTACCTGAAGCCTCTAATAGTTGAACGGCATAGCCATCTGAGTGGTCTTCTCTGTAGACAATCTCAGCTATACTGGTGTCTGCAAACATTCGAGCACAAGAGGGGCACGGAAGTAGGTTGATGAACACAGTTGTATCTGATAAGCTATATTTTTCTTCTAGGGCTGCAAGTACTAATCCTACTTCAGCATGGACCGTGTCGTAGTGGTTAAGATCGTGTGGTGGTGAAAAATTACGTTCCCGTGAGGCGCCGTAGTGCAGAGCATACGTCTCGAATGGTACAACTTTATTATGAGCCGTGGCTAAAACCTCGTACTTATCAGCTGATTTTTTTGCGAGCACAGCGCCGGTTTGAAAGCTCGTATCAAATGACTGCGCGGCAACTTGATCGCCAAGAGTAAGTAACTCAACTTGTGACCACTTCTTCTTGTGGTCAACTTTTATAGACACTTTCTTCACTAACTTTATGCCGTACTCTCTTGCTTCAGTATCGTCAGTAAATGGTGAGATAAGAGTATAAGGAATTTGGTTGTTGACTAGATAGTAGTAGATGGTATTCAAATGAATTGTAAACTTCCACGATCCATTCACA
>JBGSPG010000008.1:0-9080 GCA_041738725.1 Saccharimonadales bacterium (SeqCode) | reverse complement strand
CAGTCTTGTGCCAAACGGGCCATAGAATCATAAATGGCAGTATCACCATGTGGGTGGTACTTACCCATAACGTCACCGGTTATACGCGCGCTTTTTACAAACTTAGAACCAGGACGCCATCCGTTCTTTTCCATTGAATACAAAATTCGTCGGTGGACAGGCTTGAGACCATCACGAACGTCCGGTAAGGCTCGGGCAATAATTACACTCATTGAATACTGAAGATATTTGGTCTCCATTTCATCTTCAACACTATGTACGACTACTGACTTTGAATGTTCGTCATTAATTACCCGTACTTCTTCAATTTCTGTTGTGTTATTTTCATCAATAGTTTCAGAATCCATGCCGTTACTCCTTAAATATCCAGATCATCAGTATTAGCAAATTTCGCACGAGTCTGAATAAAGTTTTTACGCAGTTCAACTTCGGTGCCCATAAGTTTGTTAAAAATTGCATCGGCTTTTTCGCCGTCTTCAACCTTGACGCGGATCAATACCCTGTTATCAGGTCGCATCGTAGTCTCCCAAAGCTGGTCTGCGTCCATTTCACCAAGACCTTTGTATCGTTGGATACTCGCACCGAGCTGCTTGGCCCTTTGCTGGTCTTCATTATTAGCTTCTTCAGCATCTGGCGCAAGACCTGCAGCTTCCGCAGCATCAGCTTTTTGTTTTGCTTTTTGGGCCTTAGCAACAGTTAATTCATCCATGATTCGCTCTTTATCTTCGTCGGTGTAGGCATAGTGCCTCGTTTTACCAACCGTAATTGCGTACAGAGGCGGCATCGCCATAAATAAGTGGCCGGCCTCTATAACCTCGCGCATATGGCGGAAGAAGAATGTTAGTAAGAGTGTGCTGATGTGCGATCCATCAACATCGGCATCGGTCATTATAATGATACGGTGATACCTCAGGCGGCTGATATCAAACTGTTCGCCAATACCTACCCCTATTGCGGTAATCAAATTCTTAATTTCATTATTTGCATACATCTTATCTAAGCGTGCACGTTCAACATTTAGTACCTTACCTCTGAGCGGTAAAATGGCCTGAGTTTTACTATCTCGCCCCATCTTGGCAGAACCACCCGCGGAGTCTCCCTCAACAATATAAAGCTCTGAATCAGCCGGATTTTTACTAGAACAGTCTGCAAGCTTTCCAGGAAGTGAAGTACTCTCAAGTACACCCTTGCGAATAACATTATCTCTTGCAGCTCGTGCAGCAGCACGAGCACGTGCAGAAAGAATCGCCTTACCAATAATCTTCTTAGCTATGTTTGGATTCTCTTCAAAATAGTACGAGAGCCACTCGTTCATAACCTGTTCTACGTAGCCGCGAACTTCTGGGTTACCAAGCTTATTTTTAGTCTGACCCTCAAATTGAGGATCGGGTAGTTTAACTAATATAACTGCCGTTAAACCTTCTCGGCAATCTTCACCAGATAAGTTCTCTTCTTTTTCTTTCAAAAGGCTATTCTTACGAGCGTAATCATTAATTACACGTGTGAGCGCTGCCCTGAAGCCAGTCAGGTGCGTACCACCATCAGGGTTAACTACATTGTTAGCAAATGTTTTAATGGTTTCTACGTAGCTTTCAGTATATTGCAGTGCAACTTCCACCATACTGTCTTCAACTTGTCGCTCTACGTAAAAAATATCGTCCCCGACCGGCTCTTTACCGTAGTTTAGGTGACGGACGTATGATTTAATACCACCATCAAAGTAGAAAGCGTAGCGCTCACCGGTTCGTTCATCAGATACCTCTGCTCTTACACCCTTGGTAAGGTAACACTGGTGCCTTAGGTACTCGAGTACCCATTTATAATCAAATGTAACGGTTTCTTTAAATATAGTCTCGTCCGGATAAAAGGTAATTGTCGTACCATTCTGGGTGGACTTACCGACAATAGCTACTTCTCCTTGTGGAACCCCTTTTGCGTATTCTTGACGGTACAACTTACCGTCCTTACTGACTTCGGCAATAAGTTTATTAGAAAGTGCGTTTACTACACTTGATCCAACACCGTGAAGACCAGAAGAAACCTTATAGCCTCCTCCGCCGAACTTACCACCTGCATGCAGTACTGTAAGTACAGTTTCCAAACTCGATTTACCAGTTTTGGCATGCTTATCTACAGGAATACCACGTCCATCATCACTTACGGATACGCCACCGTCGGCAAGAAGTTTAACACTCACCGTTGTAGCGAATCCAGCTATTGCCTCATCTATACAGTTGTCGGCAATTTCTTTAATTAAATGGTGTAAGCCGTCTACTCCAGTACTACCAATATACATACCGGGTCGCTTACGAACCGGCTCTAATCCTTCAAGGACCTGAATCTGACTGCCATCATAGTCACTGGCTTTTTGTTTTGCCACAAGTACCCTCTCTCCCACATTGATTACGTCATCAAGTAGTATAGCAATTCTAAAAAATGTATTCAACCACTTGCACTTCTATTTTGCTTGTGCTTCAATAAGAGGTGAAAATATCGTTTCAAATAAACAGGTTACATAAAAAACTAATATGTTCCGAAAACTAATCTCAAACCTCCCCTTTAGTCCATCACTCATCAATCAATTAGGCTTCTATTCTAAGCGACTCAAGAAAGAACAATTTACTCGTAGATTTGGTCTTATATTTACGGTCCTAGCCCTACTCGTGCAATCTATCACGCTTATCAGCCCCGCAAAGGCCACCCTAGCGGCAAGTGGTAACGACATTATCTTCGGAGGTGGTAACAAAGCTGAAATTCAAAGAGTACTCAGTAACGGATGTGACACTAGAAACAGGTGTGATATCCAGGCCATTTTCGCGGCATATGGCATAAACCAATCAAACTTAGCATCAGCACGATATGAAAATATCTATTCTTCTACGGAGAATAACTACTGGTCAATCGGCCGAGCACCAAGAGGCTACGGTGGTGAAACGAGTAGACAGATTCCTGGTGGCCCAGTTATCTGGGCACGCACACTGAGCGGCTGGGCAACTAACCGCAATTGGCAGTCTATCCGCGTCGACACAGCTCAGGGACCGAGATGGATACTCACCGAATGTGGAAACATTGTTACAAAAGAAGGTGTCCCACCAAAAGTAACCACACCCAATATGAAGTTAGAAAAAAGTGTTAATAAATCAACTGCTAAAAAAGGTGAGAAAGTTACATTCACTCTAAAAGCCACGAATATTGGTGATGGCATGGCCAAGAACGTATTAATATACGATGACGCACCTGTTGGGCTCGATCTCCTGAACGAAGGTCTTGGATCAGACCCTATCAAAAATCCTCGTCGATGGGAGACTAGTAAGCGATTTAACATTGCACCAGGTCAAAGTTATACATATAGAATTAACGCACTTGCCACAAAATGGGGCCCGGTTACATTAACTAATAGAGCGTGTGTAGACTTCTTTGATGTAAATATATATAACAATTGTGACACCGCCCAAGTCACCCTGCCTCAAGGCTGTCTGATACCAGGCAAGGAAGATCTCCCCAAAGATGATCCTCAGTGTAAAACAAATCCCGGACTAATCATTACAAAAACTACGAGCAAAAGTGACCTCCGTGTTGGCGATACATTTGAATACACCCTTAAGGCAACCAATAAGGGCGATGTGAACCTGCCAACCGCCGTAATCAGAGATCAAGCCCCAGATGAACTCGAATTTTTAGAAGTGAAAGAACCACGTACTACCGTCTCTACGAAGGTAAATAATCCACGAGATTATATAAGTAAGATCTTCTCACTAAATAAAGGTGAATCTGTCAGCGTTACCCTTAAGGTGAAGGTACTAAAAGCAAATCCTAATGCTATAAATAACACTGCGTGTATACTCTCAACAGGTACCACAACCACAGCAGGTGCATGTGATGACGAAAAAATCACTGTAAAAGAAGTTTGTCTGACCAACCCGAGCCTTCCAAAGGATGATAAAAACTGTCAGCCACCCTGTCCTATCCCTGGCAAAGAAAATCTTCCTGCAAATAGTCCTGAGTGCAAACCGTGTGATGAAGTAAAAACTACAGAAGATAATAAAGATATCAGCTGCCTTGATCTGCATAAAAAAGCTCGCAATATTACGCAGCAAATTGAAAATGCAAATGGTACGGCTGCGAAGGCTGGCGATACAATTGAATATACGCTATCAGTTAAGAACCGTAGTAAATTAGTCCGTAAGGCGTTCGTAATTGAAGAAAATATGGAAGATGTACTTGAATATGCCGATATCCTAGATGCATCTGGAGCAACGTTTACGCAGAACCCAATAAAAATGCTCACCTGGAAACCTGTCGACATTCAGCCGAATGAGACAATTAATCGAACGGTGCTTATTAAAATAAAAAGCACTATACCTACTACGCCCGCCTCTACCTCTGATCCACTTTCAAATGATCTTAAGATGGTAAATGTATATGGAGATACCGTACAAATAACTCTACCGCAAAGTCCCGTAAAAACAATCGAGCAGACGGTTGCGACCCTACCAAGCACTGGTCTCGGTTCTAATATCGCAATAAGCACCGTACTCCTGTTTGTAGTAAGTTACTTCTACTTCAGAAGTAGACTCATGGTAAAAGAGCTCGGTCTCGTTCGACAACAATTTAACTACGGAGCACCTCAATGAGCCACGAACAAGCCCCCCGATCACCAGAAAACAAGAACGTACTACCCAGTTCAGCCGAACAAAAGAAGCACCACGAACGTCTCCGCGATCATATAGAGTCTAACGCTGAGCGAGTCGGTAACAACTCTAATGCAGAACGTGAAGCACGTCATGAAGTTTATGAGAAGGCGATTTCTACATCTGAGTACGCTGCGCAAAGTTCAGAAACACAACAGTCACCTGCTCCCGCAGCGAGTACCAAGGCCGAGAAAAAACATGGCTTTAATACTACCATGCACCATGTCAGGAAAGACCTTAAGCCAACCGAACGAACGTTCAGCAAGTTGATCCATCAACCTATTATAGAAAAAACAAGTGAAGCCGTTGGTAAAACCGTTGCCCGCCCATCCGGCCTGATCGGAGCGGCAGTCGCAGCATGTATTGGCCTACTTCTCATCTTTGGAGTTGCAAAGTATGCTGGCTTCGAACTTTCAGGGTCTGAAATGCCACTACTTCTACTTATCGGCCTTGTTGTTGGACTCTTCACTGAGTGGGTGTACAAATCAGTTCGTTCTCTGTTCTCACGAGCCTAGCTCTTAATACCCCCGTTTCGCATACTTCTCGTAAGCAAGAAACCTGGCGCAGCCTACTGTAGCTCTTCACCCTCCGGGTGGTGTATAACCCCCTGCCGGTCAATCGCAATCTCACCAGAGGCTAGATCGCTGTCTTTTATGGCATCGTTAACATCGGCTGACTGCTGAGACGAGGTTGACGTGGATCTATCTACTTGCACAACCATTTCTTCAATCGGTGCCTGCGCTGCTACTATCGGTTGCTGAGGATACGTTGACTGCGGGGGCTGAGTTCGAACCGTAGGTACAGCATGAGGCACGCTCGGTGGTACCTTGGGTGGCGTCCCAAAAGTTGGCTTCTGGAACGATGTAGGCGCAGCTGCAAGCGACTGCGCAGGTGAACCAACCGACTGTAGCTGCGGCTTAGTCGCCATATCTTGCCGGCGCTTGGCGAGCCACTCATCTAAGAACGAGGAAGACCCTGGAGCTGGCGGTCTGGCCTGCGTAGGCATACCACCAGGAGCTTGCAACTGCGGACGTTGCCCAGGAAGCTGTTGCTGCCCAAATGCTGGCCTAGGCGCCCCTACGGTCTTTAGTCTTTCAAAAATATCTTTTTCTACAATTGCCTTCGGTCGGCCATATTTTGCGGAAGATAACCTCTTTACTGCTTCGGCAAGTTTTTGATTTGGGGTACCCATCATTGGCGCCGAGTTCATACTAAATGGCTGCGTTGGGGTACCATTCATTAGCATTTGGACAGCCCAACTCTGATTCGGCATCTTAGTGAGGTCGTCAGCGTCAAATACCGGTGAAAAATACTTTACAAAAAAATCAGCATCATTCGCACCCGTTCGTGAACTTATGACCGTTCCTACGTTACCAAACACCGCATCTCTAATCTCATCCGTAAGTTGGCCTACAAATTGGTTGGCAACAACTAAACTCAGACGATATTTACGTGCTTCAGACAAGATATCTGAGAACGTCTCGGTTGAAAAGTTCTGGAACTCATCAACGTAAACTGTAAAAGGCCTACGTTGGTCTTCTAGAATGTTAGCCCTGCCCATCGCCGCTACGTAAAATTTCATAACAAATATCATACCTAACAGCTTGGCATTCAGTTCGCCCGTTTTACCCTTACTGAGGTTAACTAATAAAATTTTACCTTCATCCATAACCTTTCGAATATCAAAGCCGCTCTTGGTTTGACCGATGACATTGCGCATCATCTGGTTGCTTAAAAATGCACCAAACTTACTGATAACCCATGCCTTTACCTCACCAAAATCATTAGATCGCTCGGAGGCCGGCATTTCTTTCAGCCAAAAATCAAGAACTGACGGATCGGTTACATACTTTAACTTGTTGTTCAAGAAAGCTTTATCATTTAATAGCTTCGGGATATCGATAAATGACCCACCCTGCGGATCAGCCATTATAGCCAGCGCCGAGTTACGAAATATGTGCTCAAATCGAGGGCCAACTATACCCTGGCGTTGTGGATCATACAACTGATATATCATATTGAGTGACTCCTGAATCAAAAAGTCCTGCTGCTCTTTAAACTCAAACTCAAACAAGTTTAGTCCTACCGGGTAATCCATCTCACCCGGTGCAAAGTAAATAATATCTTCAGCACGTTCTTTCGGGACCATTCCTAATAGTTCTTCGGTAACATCACCATGCGGATCAATAAAGGCAAACCCTTTACCATCTAGCATATCCTGAAGAGCCATGTTTCGCAGGAACATTGACTTACCCGTACCTGTTTGCCCAATAATGTACGCGTGCCGTGCACGGTCCTTCTCTGTAAGACGTATTGCCTTTTGTGTTCCTCGAAATACGTTATAGCCGAGTAGTAAGCCCTTTTCTGGAATATTCGATGGTCCGTCAACCTGTTTAGAGGCTTGTCGTTGTAATTGTGACGTCGGTGTATTTCTCTGATCGGGAAAGTGAAAAATCGTTGCAAGTTCTACGCTATTTAGTACATTCTGATCTATCTCTGGCGAAAAGAACCTAAAGATGAACGCAGTTACAAAACTGTCTATCACCTTTGCAGGGACAAACTTAAACCCATTCCTTCCGGGCGAATCAAACAGAGCAAAAGCTGCAACTATATTGCTGAGAATTACTTGTGATCTGGCAGCCGTATTAGACGATGCTACCACCCGAACGAGAACCTCATAGCCCGGGTGTCGTGTTTTTTCTTCAATTGCATCAACCTTGGCCTGCTCCAAGCTAGAAAGCTGTTTATCTTCTGGTTTAACCTCTTTCACTTCGGGTGGCTTCCAGAGTGCCTCGCCAAGACCCTTCAGGCTAGAGGACGCCAAACCAGATTTCTTACCCTTGTCTTTCTTTATTTTACTGGCAGCAGCCAGTGATGACTTAATCCACTTTGGATTTGCGGGCCGAATAAGAATTTGTATACCTGCACCATCATCTTTCGTCAGGCTCGCCATAGAGTTTAAGATTGACTGCATAGAATCATTCTTCGTCTCTTGGTATGTTGCTATCGAGTTTGCAGGTGCCTGCTTCAGAACCATCTCACCGCCGATAGTACCTGATATTCGCCCTACTTGGTTGAAAATATTGTGTTCTTCAACTTCCTCAAGGTGTGCATTTGGATAAGCACTTGTTATAGCTTGTTGTACAACAGGAACCATGCCAACAGGTACGGCTGTGTAATAATTTACAACACCCCTATCGGCAATAATCTCGAATGCAAGATGCCTCTGTCCATAGAATGTGCTCTTAAACCCCTTCGTAGCTGTGCTAGCTAAGATGTTGTAGAGTATCTGTGCCTTAGAAATCGTTTCATCTGTGATATCCCTCGCGTCTCTGCCGCCAACATCGATGTCATCGCTAATAGGCGGTAGATGTATGAGTAGAGGCACCATCTTAAGCCCACGCTCGTAATTTTTTGCTTCTCTAAGAATACGTCGGTAATACCAGTAGCCAACGAATCCACCTATCGCCAGAAGAAGCATGAAGGGTACGGCAATAATAAGCGCCTGCATAGGTTTTAATCCGCCAGCTTAATCTGTTTACCGTAGCGTTTCATGAGGTAGTCTGCCTGAAGCTTACTCACCTCTTTCTCCTGCGTGAACGGATCATCTTTAGTCGCGCTTACAATTTTTTTCGCTTTATCAACCCATTCTTTTTCTATAACATCCACGTCATCGGCAATAGCTGGCCCTGCCGCTGCAGGTGTTGTTTGCGGTGATGCTTGTGATACAGGGTCAGCAACTGGAACCTGAGCAGGTTGAGCTGTCTGTAGTTGTACAGGCTGTATCGTTTGCGGTGCAGCGACGAGCACTTCTGGTCGCTGGGCACTCCTCTCTCTACCAGCCGGTGCGGACAACGGTTGTTCTGTACTGATTTGTGGGCTCAGTGGCTCACTCATCGGTCTCGGTGCTGGTAGTATCGGCTCTGGTTCCATATCTGTTATGAGTATAGCAAATAAACACTAGCTTTGGTAACTAAAAACGCCGAGCAATATAAAAATTTGCTATGACTTCTAAAAATACGACCAGAATAACATCGGTTACGCTTAGCTGATTAAGTGTTTGTAGGCCAACTAAAAAGACTCCCCCCACCGAGAGAAGCACTGAAAGTAAAAAAACTCTACTTGAACTGAGTAAAACACCAAACACAGGTGCGACTACTCCAAGACCAAGCGACAAAACTTGAACAAACAACAAAAACACTAAGGAGAGCATGCTCAGAACAACAACAGGTCCACCGTTGGTTGGTCGTGATGTCACCAGCAAGGTGGCAATTGCTACTACAGTCAGTAACAGCGGCATTAGCCGGAGTAGTAGCCCACTAAGGCTTAGCCGTGTTCCAGATGACTGTTCATGTTCAATATCAGATGATTCCATATGTACTATTCAAG
>JBGSPG010000005.1:0-4212 GCA_041738725.1 Saccharimonadales bacterium (SeqCode) | reverse complement strand
CCCGAAAACTCTCTAGTGAGTCGCTAGGTAGTCCCTTGGCTAAACTCGTTCTCAAGTTGCTATACAAATTATAAGTGAAGGTAATGATGCTACGGCGGTATCAACTGCTACAGGGAAGTGAGACACAACGCTATTTATGCTTATAGTGTCTCATTTGTCTCATTTTGCCCTGTTGCAAGGTTTCAGACCGCGACGCTCAGCCATTCGACTCACTTCGTTCGCTCATGGCTTACAGCCAGAACTATGGAAAGAAGGAAGTTAGTCGAATGCCACTGTTAATAAAGTCTTGTTAAATTGTGCCTTTTAATCTTCCTTATTGTTATACTTATAATATGAATACATCAAGCAAGTATCCCGATTATTTAGATATCGCTTTTACTGATTTTCGGCGTGCATATCCCGGAGGCACTAGGCTGACTAGCGGTGGTACTGGAACTTACGGTGAGTAAATCTAATGTATCGGCCTTTATTGATAGTCAAAATTTAAATCTTGGTGTTCGGTCACTTGGCTGGCAGATAGATTATAAGAAGTTTCGGTTATATCTTAAGAATAAGTACGGAGTTAACCGTGCCTTTATGTTTATTGGATTAGTAAGTAATAATCAAAAACTCTATACACAGCTTCAGGCTGCTGGTTATATTCTTATCTTCAAACCAACAGTTCGCTATTTTGAAAATGGCAAAGAGACCGTTAAGGGCAATGTCGATGCCGAACTTGTTCTTCATGCATCTGCCATTGAATTCCCTGACTACGACAAAGCTATTATTGTCAGCGGTGACGGAGACTTCGCTTGCCTACTTGAATACCTTGAGGATAAAGGCAAGCTACTCCATGTGTTTACACCAAATAACAAGTACTCCAAGTTACTTAAGCCGTATGCTAAATATATCGTTCAAATAAGTAGACTAAAGTCGTCTCTTGAATACAAAAAGACCGGCATTGGCGGTCAGTCGAAACCTTAGGCCTATCCGGTCATGGTGATGCTTTATATTGTAACAAACACTGCAAAATTTGTCAATTGTCGCAAATTATTTTATAAAACTGCACAAATGGCTCTTCGGGTGTAACTTCTCACTCGGTACTATCAGAAGCTCGCTTCGAGAACGAACGCAGCATGCACGATGTCATCCTGCCGCCCCCGTACACTAAGATTAAAGACTGTGTTCTATGACCAGTCTCTAATTATTCCTAAGACCCCCTGAGCACCAAATACTAGAGTTTTGAACAGACTAGCCCGGTTTTTTACTTCACGAGGCCGAGTTTAATGGCTGCGGAGAGGACGGTTTGAAATGACTCTTGCTCGCCAGGATCGCTAGGCAGCGATGCCTTATACAGTTTCTCAGCCACCTCAATCAGACCGTATGCAGCATCTGTCCTCAGATATGATTCATCAAAATCTCCCAGACGCACTCTATCGAGGCTATCGGCATCTTTCAAAACCTTCAGCTCAGTTGTCATTTCCGGCGCCTCACTATCTTCTGGGACGTGCCAATGCACGGTATAGGTTGCGATATCTGCCGTCTCTGGTGACATGCCTGCCGGTATATGAGCTTTCATCCACTTAGCTGAACGAGTGCCATGCTCTGGATCGGGCCCATCATCTACCCTGCCGATATCATGAACAGATGCTGCCCAGCGAGTCGCCTCGCGGTTAACCACCACCCCTTCACGCTCCAACTGCTGGCAAATCAATTCCTGCAAAATAAACACCCGCGCCATATGCCCCGGCCCATGCAAACTACCAAAATGTCCCAGCCATCTGATTAAATCTCACTAGTTTTCTGACTTGTTTTGTTTTTGGTGTCATGTAATATCCTTATTCAATTATGTTTGTATTATACATAAGCATATTCTTCCTACAAAGAGTTACTTTCAATAAAATATAGTAATTCTTTTAAAGATTGATACTCATACCCGCTCAGGCAACTCGCACAGTTTAATGCTATGCTTGAATCATGGATTATGCTGAGCAAATACAAAAAATTGATACACTGCTCCACAAAATTGGTGTAAGTAAGGCGCCTGCCGATACGCAGGTACGCATATTCTCTGAAAAACTAGGTATAGATTACCACTACGAGAGTGAGTCAAGGCGGCCGTATCATGCGGCAAGCGTTGGCAAAGTATTTGTAACTGCACTACTTCTACAGCTGTCAAATGAAGGCAAACTTGGCATAGACCAAAAGATTACAGAGCTACTTACCACGGAAGATTTAAAGGATTTATTTGTCGTAGACGGTAAAGACTATTCACCAGAAGTAACAGTTCGCCAGCTTACTACCCACACCTCAGGCATAAATGATTATTTTGAAAGTAAATCATCAAATAAGAGTAGCTTTATCGACCAAGTGATTACAGATTCTGAGCATTTCTGGACGCCTGACGAACTACTGGACTACACGCGTAAGTACCAAAAAGCTATCGCTCTCCCTGGGGTAAAGTTCTTCTATACTGATACGGGCTACATTCTACTCGGTAAAATCCTAGAAAAAGTTAGTGGGATGAGTTACGCAGATCTACTATCTAAACGAATTTTTGAGCCTTTTGCTATGAACGATTCGTATCTATATAGTCACTCACCTTTGAATAAACCACAAAATGTTGCTCCCTTGTATGTTAAGAATGTCGACATTAGTAGAATGAAGTCACTTAGTTGTGATTGGTCTGGTGGCGGGGTTATTACTACAACCGATGATTTACTGCGCTTTCAAACGGCTCTACACTCTGGAAAATTCGGCAATATACTCGGCGAGCAAGCTGGATTTCCACACAAATTTCGTCGGGGCATGCACTACGGCTTCGGTATGATGGAACTTCACTTTAATGAGTTCTTTTTTCTACTCAGGGGCTTACCGAATATGACAGGTCACATCGGTATCACAGCTACCCATATGTTCTATGACGACGTACATGACGTTCACTACGTTTTGAATTTTGGTTCGGATAAGCGCATGGTAGAAAGTTTTAGAACCTTGATAAAGATTGTCCAAATTTTAAAAATGAAAGCCTAGCATTAAGATGATCTTAGACTGCTAGACCCATTTCACAGCTTCCGACCGCCATGCCCAGCCATTCGACTCACTTCGTTCGCTCATGGCTTATTGCCAGAAAGATAGAAGTTGGTCGAATATGCCGGGAGTTTTTGAGGGTTCGGAGTGCTATTGGTGGTTAAAAAATCTTCGGTGCAAGTGGATCAACGGTGTTTGTAAACCAGTTTAGATATGTTGTTGTGTCAGACGAGCGCAGTTCGTGATTACTATTAGTTGGATTTGATACTACGGGGCAGCCGGCAGCTAGTGCACTGTTGTAGATTGCCTGAATTTCTAGATAGCCGACTGCGGAGTCATTTGTTCCCCAGCCAATAATCCCCGGTTTCTGTAGGACTCCATCGAGTATACCAGTAGTGGTATCGAGTCCACTTGTATCTGTAGCAGAGAAGTCCACGGGTGAGGTGAACACTGGTGATGCGTCAGAGACTACCGTTGCTGCAATATGTGAGCCGTACGCTAAAATAGTATCAGATTTGTTTGCGGCTATCTGAAATGCATGCCATCCTCCCCAAGAAAATCCAAACGGAACGATTGGAAAGTCGGTACCATATTCGGCCTGCACAAAATTCACAACATGATCCCACCAGTGGAGTGTATTAGTTAGATACCGTGCCCCGTGCGCAGTGTCGGCATCAACATCATTAAAAATTGCTTGAGACGGCAATAGTGTGCTGTTATCTTCTGGGTAACAGGGTTGAATCACTACCCATCCATCTGCCGCCAGGCCGTTGGCAAAGGTCAAAGTATTTAATTCTAATAAGCCCGTCTGGTCTATTATGGGGATTGGGATTGCTGGTCTTCTGACTGCCATACCGTGTAAATATATGACTGCTCCACGTACGAGTCCGGGTGCTGCATCGATTATGAAGCTATTTGCTACCGATATATTATTGACGGGTAGCTCGTCTGTATCGAGCGTGATGTTTGGTTTACAGTGAGTCGAAACTGGCATTTCAAGCTGTAATCCTGATTATAGTACCATCTGCACCGCTTAATCCTGCCACCCCAGTTCCTGTTTTAGCTCCACCTGTACCTCCGCTAGCAGTAACAGTAGGTATATCAGTATTCTTTGAAATTAATATAACAACTCCGCCGCCACCGCCTCCGCCGCCACCGCTATTACCTGCGCCTAGCGCGGGCCCACCGTTCCCAGCAGGAGCT
>JBGSPG010000102.1:0-2075 GCA_041738725.1 Saccharimonadales bacterium (SeqCode) | reverse complement strand
TGACGGAATAGATAACAACTAGACCAACAGCAAGCAGAATTGTCATACACAGCACTAACGCATAATCTGGTTTATGTTTACGGCCCAAAACCGAACTGACGTTCCGTCCCACAGGATTACGAGTACTCCGGGTTGGCATACTCATAGCTTCAGAAAACCTCCGAGTACCGCGACCAAAAGTCCTACAACTGCAGCGACTTGTCCAAGTACCCAAAACCTCATGGTGACTTTTGTTTCAGGCCAGCCAGTAGCTTCAAAGTGATGGTGTATCGGTGCGGAAAGAAACACTTTACGGTGGAGTATTTTCTTAGACAACAACTGTATGACAACTGAGGTAACTTCAGCAACAAAAATCAGACCTATAATTGGTATGAGCAGCGTAGCGTTGAGCATTATTGCAACCACAGCTAAAGTTGCCCCGAAGGCAAAGCTGCCGACATCACCCATAAAGAACCTGGCGGGAAAGATATTAAACCACAGGTAGCTCAGTAAGACACCTACCATTGTTAAACAAAATCCTGCAATACCAAAGTTACCCTGTAAAATAGCGATCAAACCAAATGCAGCATAAGCAGTTACAAGCAACCCTCCTGCCAGCCCATCAAGTCCGTCGGTAATATTTACCGCATTGGCCGTAGCGATAATTACGAAAACGTAGAACAAGAACATCAGAGAAGCCGCAAGTGTTATATCGCCACCAAATGGAATGTGCACACTTGTATACCCAAGTTTATACACAAACCAGTAACTGAGTGCAGCAGCGACAAGTGTTGTCAGAAGAAGTTTAAACTTAAAGTTGAGCCCTGCAGTTCCAAATCCTTTACCGCGTAAATTAATAACATCGTCCAGTAGGCCTACCAACCCGGCTCCAACAGCTGCAGCTAGCGGAAGCCATGTCTGCCCTCTGTCAAAGTTACCAACTAGTGTTACAACAGTAAGTGCGAGTAAGCCAATTATACCTGCCATAGTTGGAATGTGGCGTTTGTGCTTTTCGGCATGCATTTTATGGTAAATTGCCGCTTTTTCACCACTTACCGTGTCGGAGCGTTGGCGCTTCCACCACTGGTAGCGAAAGGCAAAATTTGTATATATTGGCGTAAATAGCATTGCAAGCGCAAAACCAGAAAATCCTAATATAAGTATCGGTTTAAGATTTTCAAGTATTTGTTCTATCGTAAGTGGTATCTGTTGCATAGGGTTCCTATAGGGGTTTAATGTTGTAATAATCGATCAGCCAGTTACTGAGTTCTCCAAATATTGGTGCTGCAGATGCACTACCCGCGTATTCGCCGACTTGCGAATCATCTACGCGTACCATTATGACATATCGAGGCTTCGTATCACCACCAAATCCGAGGTAACTACCTATGGTATTTTTATCGGTGTACTTCCCTGTACTGGCATCAATAGTTTGTGAAGTACCTGTTTTACCACCAACGTTATAACCTGCACGCACAAACCGTGCAACTGCTGGCGATTCCCTCAGTGCAGTCCGCGTCATTTCAGTAATTTGGTCAGAGGTACTTTGATTAACGACATTATCTCTAAGTGGTTTTGGTATTTTAGACTCAACTTCTCCGTCTGAACCGAGTGTCCCCTCTACGATGTGCGGCTGAAAATACTTACCTCCGTTAACAACGCTTGAAAAAGCGGCCGCAGTTTGAACCATAGTCACATCCATACCCTGGCCAAATGCCATATTAGAATATCTCACGTTATTCCCCTGCTCTGTATTCGGCCCAAAAATGCTTCCGCTTGCCTCTCCTGCCTGCTCAAGGCCCGTGACAGTACCGAATCCATACTTCCCCGTAAAATAATCGTAGAGCGTTGTCCGTGCCTGCTGATTAATGGATCCGCCACCGAGCTGAGAAAGCACGTGCACGACACCTGTATTTAGCGAGTATTTCAGAACGTCTGTCATTGTTCGCGATCCATTGGCCTCCTGGGCAACGTTTTTAATTGTTGCATCTGCAACTTTCACCGAACCAGTATTGTTAAATCGAGAATCCTTAGTGACGACTCCCTGGTTCAGGCCCGCTGACATGGTCAGTGCTTTTATTACTGAACCAGCTTCA
>JBGSPG010000056.1:0-7841 GCA_041738725.1 Saccharimonadales bacterium (SeqCode) | reverse complement strand
ATAATGAACTTAGATGGCAAAAAAGAAGCAGCCTAAATCAAAAGTCTTTTCACATAAGCGATTAGTACTGTTTTTTGGGTTGCTAATTGTATTAATCGTAGGATATGTATACTGGAACGTTCCGCTGACTGCTCCCAAGCTACCAGAGCCGCCGCTGAAGGATCTTGCCGCTCAGCACAATATAAAACTAGGAAGTCGCGTTGTGTCAGAGCGAGTAAATGACAGAATATACCCGGATATAATTACATCCCAGTATGATTATTTGGGTATTTTTGCTGAAACTCACTATGACCTTATACATCCGTCAGAATCAGAGTATGATTTTACTGAACTTGATAAACTGGTTGATTTTACGAGCGATAACAACAAGCCCGTTCATATGTTTCATTTGGTATGGGGCGAAGGGAATCATCTTCCTGAGTGGTTGAAAAATGGCAGATATAGCAAGGAGCAGATAGCTGGGCTCAGTCGGGATCACGTCTCTAAGGTGGCAGGGCATTTTAAGGGTAGGGTGGCAGCGTGGTCAGTAGTGAACGAGGCATTTACACGGTCTCAGGGTGTATATGGTTTAAGGGATTGGTGGGCTGATAATGTCGACAACCATACACAGTTAATTGATGATTCTTTTGTTTTGGCTCGCCAAGCAGACCCGAATGCCAAGCTCCTACTCAATGATTTTAATAACGAGGGTATAAACTCGGTTTCGGACGCTATGTTCACTTACATTAAAGACGCAAAAGCCAGGGGCGTGCCGATTGATGGACTAGGAATGCAGATGCACATTGATGGAAACAACCCTCCTAAAAAAGCCGACGTCATAAAAAATATACAACGATTTGGAGAAATTGGAGTCCCGACGTACGTAACCGAATTCGATGTAAATTTAAACAGAGTCGAAGGTAGTGATGAATTCAAGAGTGATTTAGAATCTCAGATTACATACGACATGGTCAGGGCCTGTATAGAATCGGGCTACTGTGTCAGTTTTACTGAATTTGGGACCACTGATAAGGATAAGTTTATAAAATGGCTGACTGGTGATGATTCACACGCCTATCTACTTGACAAAAAATACCGCCCAAAACCTTCATTTTACTCGTTTCGCCAGGCCTGGCTAGAGCCATAACCTCAACGGGTGTATCCCTTAGTTTAAACGCCTCAACAAATATTGAGGCGTTTATGGTATTAATGTAAAAACAATTTCCTATAACTTACTTTCGCTTACAACTATTATTTAGGTGTGACGAAAGGAGTAAGCAATGTCACCAGAAGCACGTTCCAACTATCCAAGTGAGCCCATGCGACCGGGTGAGGTACTTTCTATCAAAGCGGAAACCTTCCCTGAAGAAGTATTCATTGCTGTGAACGGTCTGATCACAGAACGATTACACGGTCAGTATGCACAATTTACCGTTAAGGCACTAGTAAGTCGAATGGAAGAACTGGGGCTTGAGAAAAGTGAAGTTAAGAAACGCGGTTGGGACAAGGTAGGGGCGGTGTACAAGCAGGCGGGCTGGGATGTCCACTATAGTTACCCCGGCTCTGATGATAGAGATTATGATCCATACTATTCATTTGGTACCAAGGGCGAACGTAGCTGGTAACTAACAACTTCACCTTCACTAACTTAGACTAGTCCCAGAACGGCATATAAGAACTTTGCCAGGCCTGAGCAATCCAGTGTCCGCATCGAGCTTCAAATTATCTACAAGGTCAAAGCGAGGCAATTTGCTATAGTAGGGGGTAATGAAAGCAGCAGTCAGTAAGAATTATGGTCCACCTGAAAATATTCAGATTATTGATATTGATACACCGATTCCTAGTGCTGGTGAAGTACAGATACGAGTGCATGCAAGCTCTGTAAATCGTACGGATAGTGGGTTCCTGCGGGCAAAACCGTTCGTAACGCGCTTTTTTAGTGGATTGATTCGGCCAAGACAACCAATTCTAGGTTGTGAATTTGCTGGTGAAATTACATACGTAGGCTCCGAAGTGACGTTGTTTAAAGTTGGCGACAGAGTGTTCGGTTTTGATGACGTGAAGTGGGGCGGGCACGGACAGTATAAGGTCATGAACGAAGCGAAGTCGCTTGCTAAAATTCCGAAAAACATTACCTATGAGCAGGCTGCGGCAAGTACTGAAGGTGCACATTATGCACTGAGTTACATCAGAGTTATGCAAAAACTTGGAGTCCAGCGGGTTTTGGTCCACGGAGCAACCGGCGCAATCGGCTCAGCTGCTGTACAGCTACTCAAGCAAGCTGGAGTGTATGTTGTGGCAACCAGTACGACAAAAAACATGAAGCTTGTGGAATCATTTGGCCCAGACAAAGTTATAGATTGGCAAAAAGAAGACTTCACCACAATTGGTGAAACATTCGACTTTGTATTTGATGCAGTTGGGAAAAGCTGTTTTAAAGCGTGTAAGCCACTACTTGAGGATGGCGGTATTTATATTGCGACCGAGCTTGGTCCGTATGGCCAGAACCCTCTACTCGGGCTCATAAGCCCACTCTACAAACTATTTGGTGCCAAGCGGGTTTTATTCCCACTACCACTTAATAACAAAGGCTTGATTGAATTCATCGCAGCCAGACTAGAAGACGGTAGCTTTAAGCCAGTGATAGACAGATCATACAATCTCGAACAAATCACCGAAGCCTATAACTTTGTAGAAACCGGTCAGAAAACAGGCAATGTCGTCATAAAACATACTCAATGATCCAAAATAGCCCCGTATGTTTAAAACGAACAGTTATTTTTGGTATGCTTAAGTGAAGTGAATAAGATCACACTCAATCAACAAACAAAGAAGGGTATTACAGTGATACTGATTATCATCGGGGTACTTATAGTTATTGAAATCGCGGCACTTGTGTGGCTCGCTACTACTGTAAACAGATATAAAGACTTTTGGACTGCGAAAGCTCATGAATCAGGTGAAATTACCTACTTGGCGCTTGGTGATTCAGCGGCCCAGGGTATAGGGGCCTCGAGCCCGATGCGGGGCTATGTTGGGTTAATTGCAAAAGATATTGAACGTCAGTCAAACAAATCTGTAAAAGTTGTAAATATTAGTAAGACGGGTGCCCAGATGAATGATTACCTGAAGGATCAAGCGCCACTCGTTAAAACCCTTAAGCCAGATGTTGTGACTATTGAGATTGGCGGGAATGATGTTAAGGATTTTAACGCTCAGTCGTATCGCAGCAAATTCAAAAAAGTTTTAGCTACGCTACCAGACGGAACCTTTGTTTCAAATATGCCACTATTCAATAGTCGACCAGGCAGTACCGAAAATGCAAAAGTAGCCAGTAAAATTATTGAAGAAGAACTACAAAACTATCCAAAGCTAGTATTCGTCGATTTACAGACGGAGACAACCGAAAATCAAAGTATTTTCGGTTTCGCACCTGATCTTTTTCACCCAAACAACCTCAGCTATAAAAACTGGGCAAACGCCTTTTGGAGAGAGATCGACAAAACATCGTTCTAGTCCGATTTCACAACCAGGGCGTGTAAACTTTAGTTGACAAATCATTGTGCTTTTGCTATAGTAGTGTTACTTTGGAATATCTGTGCGGTATTTCTCTTATATACAGTAACTCGCACAAACCGTAATAATAATTGAAAGGCCAGTGATGGCATTTTTTGAAGGCTCAGTACAATTTGGCGAACCAGCCCAGATACGTCCGTATCTTCCTTCGTATGCCGCAGGAGAACACTTACTTGGTGACGTCCAAAATGTAAACCAACCAGGGGTACACGTGAGCAACGGTCTTTTAGTTGGTGCAACTAATGGCGGAATAATTCGGGTTGGCGATCAAGAATGGGGAATAGATTTAGTTTCACTCGCTGGTTCTGGTAATCACTTTGAGCTAACACCATCTGAAAAGTCGAGTGTAATTGTAGATAAGCCCCACGAAGGAATCGGTAGAATAGTTAGTGAAGGCGCAGTTGCTCTTTCTAATATGAGCGAAGGACTTTTGGTGCTGTGTGGTGTAATTACGGGTGACTATTGGGAAGCTGAAAATTCACGAGCTCAGGGACACAGAGTGCATGCGATTGATGGTAGGAGATGGGTTATACAATCAGATTTGCCTATGCGAGCCGAAATGCTTAATATCGAGCGTTCGGGTGAAGCAAAAGTCCGTTTGCTTTCATCTTAGGGGAGTATCTGTATAATTAGGTGTGATGGCGCCGTGGCCGAGTGGTTAGGCAGCGGTCTGCAAAGCCGCGTACACCGGTTCAAATCCGGTCGGTGCCTCCATTATTGAAATTTCTTATTAGTTAGAACATAAGCGTGTACCGTATAATACACGTATGCCAAAACAACGATCCTGGTCCGACAAACAGCTAATAGAAGCAGTCCGGGTCTCTCGAAGCCTTCGAATGGTATTACATAAACTGCATTTAGTGCCCGCTGGTGGCAACTATGATCATGTTACAAGGATAATCTCTGAACTGGGGATTAGCACAGGTCATTTTAAGGGTAAAGGTTGGAATAATGGTATTAAAACAGGGGGCAGGCCACGGTTACCACTTGCTGACCTACTGGTATTAGGTAGCCGGGTACAGAGTTATAAGTTAAAGGTTAAGCTTTTTGAGGCGAACTTAAAAACCCCGAAGTGTGAACTATGTGGCTGGTGCGAGCGATCTATTGATGGTCGTATCCCACTGGAGTTGGATCATCTTAATGGTGATCATCAAGACAACAGAATCGAGAACCTGCGTATACTGTGCCCTAACTGTCATAGTTTACAGATAACTCATCGTGGTAAAAATAAGAAAAACAGGTTAAAATTGCTATAAGGGCGAGTGGCGGAATTGGTATACGCTCAGCACTTAAAATGCTGTGTCCAAAAGACATGCGGGTTCAAGTCCCGCCTCGCCCACCATATACTAGTAACGTTACGTTTCGGAGAAAGTCAGGGTTTACCTGACATTTTTAATTATGAATGAGTCACCCGAAAATTTGCGATTAGCTACGACAATTGAGCAGCTCGAAGAGTATGTTCTTGGTACTTGGCGAGATGTCTACAGGCTGGAGTACGTGCACCCCGATGATTTGGATAGAGTTAGGTTGTTGTTTGGGATAGATGAACTTGAGGCAGGGTTCGATGCAAGTGATGCCGATATTCGCTTTGCAACTGATGCCCAGAGAAATTTTATATACCTCAGAGATCAGCGTCAGTGCGCCTACTGTGATATACCACTTGATCCTCGCCAAATGCAGGCGGACCACCTAGAGCCATTTAGCAGAGGTGGAAAAACCCGCGTTGATAATCTGGTTTGTGCATGCAAGGCATGTAATTATGCCAAAGGTATTATGGATCCACTGGAATTTATAGAATTGCTAGATGAAAAAGGCCTGGAAGAAAGAGACCGTTTATATCAAAATTGGTTGCTTAATGTACGGCTTGAAAGAGGCTACTAATCAAACAGTCAAAAGTGATATAATGAAGACAGTAACAAAAGGAGTAAATGATGATTATTTTGGCAATTCTCGGTGTAGTACTGGTCCTAGTCCTAATTTGGCTCTGGGCAACATATAACAGTTTAGTTAAAACTAATGTTCGCGTTGATGAGGCGTGGAGTGATATCACCGTTCAACTAAAACGTCGACTAGATCTTATTCCAAATATTGTGAGTACCGTTAAAGGCTATGCAAAGCATGAGGCACAGGTTCTACAAGATATTGCAAAAGAACGTGCTGGTACAGTAAATAACTCAGTTGCGGAAGCCGCCAAGACTGAAAATATGATGACAGATGCTTTAAAAAGCGTGTTCGCTGTTGCCGAAAGTAACCCAGACCTAAAAGCGAATACTAACTTCTTACAGCTTCAAGAAGAACTCGTTGATACTGAAGATAAAATTCAGGCTTCACGTCGTTTCTACAATGGCGCAGCACGTGAACTTAACATCAAAGTAAAAGTATTTCCAACCAATATGTTCGCTAAAAAACTCGGATTTTCAGCCCGTGAATTCTTCGAGGTTGAAGATCAGGCGACTGTCGCTGAACCAGTTAAAGTAGATTTCTAAATCAGCTCTTAGTTTAAATTGATTTCTATTGTGAATCCTGTTGAACGCCACTCTAACTATCCAAAATCGTACGGTGAAACTTTCGCTGATGTATTTGAGTATTATGAAGGCAGAGGAAAGTCTGAGTTTGAATGGGGTTATGGGAAGACGGATCGTTACAGGGTAACGTATGGTCGGAGCGAAGAGCATATAGATATCACCTTGCAGAGTATTCGGTACGATGGTGACTGGAATCCGATTCTGACACCGGTTTACAGGGTAGAAGAAGATGCTAGTGAATCAGAACATAGTATGTACGAAGTTGCTCTTGGTCAGGTACCTCAGGACGCAGTTAATATACCGGAACTGGTGCTGAGAAGTATTTTACACGGTGTACAAGGTTCAGTGAGACTTCGGCAGAGGAATGGTTTAAAATAGGGTTATGTATAGTCAAATTGCCGCCAATAAACGGAAAACAATTTACATAATGTTTTTATTTGTAGTACTTATTGGCTTAATGGGCTATGCCTATGGGCTGTATGTTGGTGATATGACCACGGTCTACGTTGTGTTCGGGATTGCGCTGATTTATAGCGTGATAAGTTATTACACGTCTTCAAAGTTAGCCCTAACGGTGAACGGTGCAAAACAGATAGAGAAAAAAGATAACCCACGACTCTATAGAATTGTAGAAAACCTTGCTATTACAACAGGGCTGCCAAACCCGAAGATATATTTGATTGATGATAAAGCCCCGAATGCGTTTGCAACTGGGCGCGACCCCAAGCATGCTTCTGTTGCAGCTACCACTGGCTTACTGGAACTTATGGATG
Organism: Saccharimonadales bacterium (SeqCode); assembly: GCA_041738725.1. Taxonomy (GTDB): domain Bacteria; phylum Patescibacteriota; class Saccharimonadia; order Saccharimonadales; family UBA7683; genus JAGOUG01. The sequence continues at coordinate 988 of JBGSPG010000056.1, read as the reverse complement.
ACACTGAGCTAGAAGGTGTTATGGCGCATGAAATGGGACACATTCAGAACTACGATATTCGGGTTATGATGATCGTCTTCGGTTGTGTTTCAGTAATAGGTCTACTCAGTGATTTTTTACTGAGAATGATGTGGTTTGATGATGAAGACAGTAGTCCTATAGCTATGACTGTTGCACTCGTGCTGGCAATTCTTGCTCCTATTGTTGCAGCAATGGTTCAACTGGCAGTTTCACGTAGGCGCGAATTCCTTGCTGATGCAACCGGTGCGCTGACCACACGCTACCCGGACGGATTGGCCTCCGCATTAAAAAAGCTAGAATCTCACAGTACTTCTATGAAGCGTCAGAATAGCTCAACTGCTCATCTGTTTTTTGCGAACCCACTTAAAAAAGGTAATATTGCTAAGCTATTTAGTACCCACCCACCAATTCCAGAAAGAGTTGCTCGCCTAGAAGAGATGGGTGGAGGCTTATGATGTCTGATAAAAAATCAAAATCCAAGTCAAGCGATGAAGCGCAGCTTGTAGTCTCCCGCATTAAGCATTCAGTTACCGGTATGTTTGCGACGCTGAAACAGTGGCTAGTCTGGCCAGTCCACTATATACAATCTCTACCAGAACGTTATAAAACCTGGAAGCAGAAGGATAAAAAAGTAACACGGTATCGTTCGTTTAAACTTCAAAAACGTATTAAGCCAGAGTTAGAGTACCTACCAACTTCAGGTACGCTCATGAAAGAGAGTCTTAGCTTCGTCTGGAAGTATAAAAAGATATTCCTCGGAATATTTTTTGTGCACGTCTTGGCGTACTTTATAATCGTTCGTTCCCCGATTCAGCCAGATGTAACGAGTATTCAAAAAGCAATTACGACAGCAGTTGAAGGCAGCGACACAAAGCTGACTGGCGTGCAAGGTAATTTAGTGACGCTGAGTGCAGTGCTTGGCTCTACGGGTGCAACTCAGCAAAATGGTACCGCTGCGGTCGTGATA
>JBGSPG010000038.1:0-4167 GCA_041738725.1 Saccharimonadales bacterium (SeqCode) | reverse complement strand
GTTTGTCGTGTGCTCGCTTGAGCTAGTCGTGATGTAACAGATTTGTTACTAATACCAACTCCCTTGTCTATCAATGATAGATTACATCATCTACTCAGTCTTGCTCCATCTTTTTACAGATTGGAAGGAGATAGTTCGACCGTATTAGTTGCTGTTGAATATTGCTTATTTGGGGTCTATCTCGTACGACTTTTCAGTGATGATCAACCCTCTAGTTCCCACCATAGTCTCGCAAATACTTGACAAAGAAACTAAGTGATTGATAAATACTATTTTAGCAATTTAGGGGTACTCTGTCAAGTGGCTTATGCATCTGAGTAACAGGGGTCAACCACAACCTTTAATGCAGTATTTAGCCACATTAGCCTCGTGTTGCTCTAAAGTAGTCGCAAAATAGGTGATTCCGTTATCTCCTGCCACAAAATATACGTACTCTGTATCTGTTGGCTTAGCAACGGCCTTCAGTGCGCTCAAATTAAAGTTTGAAATTGCCGTAGGCGGTAAACCAAGATACTTTCGGGTATTAAACGGTGAATTTGAACTCGGGTTATCTACCGTTCCAAACTGCGCCGCAGCGTACTTGTATGTGACATCTGAACCGAGCACCATGCCTTCTTTGTATCGCTTGATGAACACCTGGGCAACAGTTCTCTGAACGTCTGGATCCGAGACCTCTTTTTGAACTATTGAAGCAAGTATTATGCCTTCTTGCAGGGTAAGACCCTGTTCTTTTAAGCCTGTGCGGATCTCCGGAGTAATTGCAGTATTAAACGTAGTGAGTATTGTACGGACCAGTACTTCTGCCGATGTATTAGGCTCAATCTGGAACGTTTCAGGGTACAAGTAGCCTTCCAGTGGATCAGACGCTGGATACCCCTTCAGGAGTGGGTGATCACGGACCGCTACGTAAGCCGCTTCAATTTCAGCCTCAGAATAACCTTCTTTCATAAGAGTTTTTGTAATCTGATCAAGTCGTAGGCCAGGTGAAATCAACACATTTAAGGTAGTCACATCTCCGCCGGCAATAACTTTGGCAATATCGGGTGTAGATTGCTTACTAGAAAGGCGATAGCTACCGGCCTGCAGGTTATTAATGCCGTTCAACCGCACATATGTGGTAAAGGCGGTTGCACTCCGAATAACGGACTTAGACTCAAGATCATCAGCTATTTGCTGCGTACCCGACCCTGCACGTACGCTCACTACCGTATACTGATCTGTATTCGTTAGAGGTGTCAGCGCATGCAAATACCACGCAATTACTGAGGCCACCGCCGTAGCTACTATTACGAGTATTAAAGCTATAACTTTACGGAATAAAGTTTTTTTTGGCTTTTTGGATGTTTTTGTGTCAGCAGTCGCGTGCTCAGGTAGAAGTTCGTGATGCACTGGTGCTTCAATAGTTTTTTGAGAGGCAGCTATGTACGCGGCAGACTGTATGTAATCGTCCAGAATGTAGGTTGCAGCAAGCGCATCAACATCTGCTTTTTTGTATGGCTTCTTCCTGGCCTCAAGCTCTGCCTCAGCTTTAACAGATGTTAAAGATTCATCTTGCCACTGTACTACTATCGATTTTGGAATCTTTAGAAGTGAAACAATATACTCTACACGCTCAGTTTGCGCAGTTGGTTCACCCTGTTGATTGCGCGGATAGCCGATTACTACTGTTTTTACGCTATGAGAATGCAGTAACGAAGCAAACACAGTCGGTAAATCAGCCGACGCCTCTAGAGTAGTAAGCGGAGCCGGAAACGGCGTCTTGGCATCTGCAATAGCAACGCCAATCCGCTTTTCGCCAATATCGAGTCCAAGAAGATTAGCCACTGACAGTTTTATCAACGTCTATTTTAATATCTATTCTATCAGCATTTGGTAGTGTACTAGACCAGAATGGTGAAAGATCAATTTCTACACTCTTCACACCCGGAAGTGACTGCAGTGTTGAGCGAGCCTCACCAACCTTATCACCGGCAATATCTTCTGCAAGTGCGGCTGTATCAAACTCCGGTCCATACTGCGCAGTAGATTCAACCGTGTAAACTGCGCTGGTTGCATTACCAGAAACACGCGTCATTTTAACCGTCTTGAAGCCATTGTCATAGACACTCTGCTGACTCGGATTCGTCATCTGAGAAACCACATTTAGGTTCATCGCATTACTTAGGTCATCTTCCTTAATTCCCAGAATACTGTAGGTTGCTTCTGCGGTCAGTCGTGCCTCGTTTGCCTCTTGATCGACACCTGGTTCACTAGCAACATTTGCAAGTGTCACCGCAAACGAATCATCGAGTGCCATAGTGCCGCCAGGGAATGCCTTTGTTAGCTCAACTTTAACTGCTGCTGTATCCTGCTGCTTCATCTGTTCAGTCGCTTTATTTATGTCGTCTTGTGTTACTACTTTCACAATCCGAGAAGTACCACCTGTCATCTGTGATCCTTTACCAGTCATAGAGCTAAACCCTGAAACCGTATAATCCCGACTGCTCAGGTTAAACGAATCACCTGCGTTCTGTGCGGTCACATCAACGCTGGAACTTTGTTTGTTAGCGGAACAGGTATTACCTACATAACTACTAGGTTCAACTTGTACAGATGATCCGGTTATGAATGTTTTACCACCAGAACTCACCCCTGTTCCTGCTGGTACTGTTCGCACCGTATCAGATAATTTATCGTCTTTATTACAGTTAATAAACTTCATGGTTCCCGATGCTTTTGTACCCAAATCCTTCTGGCCAGTTGGGGTGAAGCTTTGAGTGATCGTCTTCTTTTGTTCTTGTGGGAGTGCTTTAATTTTTGCGGCCGCTGGGTCAGATTGTGCAAGTGAAGTATCAACAGTTGCATCAAATTGTACATCTACAGGGGTAGTTTCTGCACGAATTACAACTTTTGCTTTGGCGCGACCGAATACAAGAACAAGTACAAGGAGCACCACAACAAAAATTGCACCACCAATTAGTAGCTTCTTTCTAAAGGAATCAAAGTTAGGTACTTTCTTCTTTTTATCTGCCTTGGCTGACTTTTTAGTAGCATCGGCAAGTGAAACCGAACCGGTGCCATCTTCAGATTCAAGTTCTGCAAGTTCATCATCAGTAAGTTCTAAATCTTCTACGTCCTCACCAGCTTCTTCAGTGTCTAGTGCACCAGCTGGGTCACTCACTTCTACGTCCTCATCGGGCAATACATCAGCCTCTGAGTCAGATGGCAGCATCGGCTTAGATTGCAAATTTTTTGCAACATATAAACCAAGACCTCCAGAAAGTGCCTGCAGCGCTTGGTTGCTAGTGACTATGACTGTTTGTTTACCACTTGTATCAGATGCACGCTTTAAAAGTTTTAAGTTCACAACGCTCTGCATGACTGCATTCCCTTTTGGTGGGACGAGTGCAACTACTTTGGCAGGGCTCGATTTAACCTTTTCAATAATTGAGGTTATGTCGTCTTCGATATCAATGTAAATTGTGTCTTTATTCATCTTAAGCTATGCCTATACGCTGAGTATTTTATTAAACTTATCTTTTAAGCGGTTCGTCTTACCTTCGCTACCCATAATGGTATCATAACCGACACGCAGCAACCCAAGTGCTGTAATCAGTGTATGATCTGTTACACGCCCGGTTGAGTCTTCAATATCTAGCACTTGATCTGGCTCAATCAGCTCAACGGTAGGTTTACGGGTAAAAGGCAGATCTCCGTACCACTTTTGTTCCTTGAGTGCAGTAGAAACCGCCTTCAAACTTGCACCGCCACCACAGAGTAAAATTCTGCTTGGTAGGTTATCTACATTCGTGAATTCACTCAGTGCGAGCTCAACGCCGTCTAGCCACACCGCTAATGTCCGATCTATCGCTTTTAGCGCTTTTGCCTTATCAGATCCGTTAAGCGTATCTTTACCAAGATCAATTTTAACTTCTTCAGCGGACGCAAAATCTATGTCGAGTTCAGTGGCAATAGCTTTTGTGAAGGCACGGCCACCAATACCAAACATTCTCGTACCTTGGACTCCCCCATCATCTACAACTGCAATATCGGTTGTCCCACCACCTACATCAATTAAAATTGCCGTGAAGTTGCTAGAGGCATCTGTGCCAATTACCGCTCTAGAGACTGCAAACGGCTCAGCCGCTACCGCCATTAAATCAAGATCCAGCTCAGAGGCTGTTCGTT
>JBGSPG010000078.1:0-2465 GCA_041738725.1 Saccharimonadales bacterium (SeqCode) | reverse complement strand
GATAACGTTGCCAGCTAATTTTACTGACTGCGCATTACGCAATTCGTCTTTTTCCATCTGTGAGCCAACAACGTTAAGTCCAATCCCCCATTGCTGAAGGAATATAGCGCGTTTACCAGCCCATGATGCATGGATAACTGACTCATCTTTGTTTATTGCTTTATCGGCAAGTGTTATTCCGGTATTTAGTCCATTCTGAACTGCGACTGCGCACAGAAGCTCTTTGGGGGCAAGCTCTAGCTGCCAGATCTTCACAAGTGCGTAGGCTAGTTTAATTTTGTCACCAGCGGCATCTAACGCTTCACCAAGTTCACTTTGTGTGCCAGTTGCCCTAGCAACCTTGCCATCTACAAAGTCAGCCATAAACGAAGCACATGCGATACCTATACCCTTCCAGCTGTCGAGTCTGTCTATCCCGTATTTTGCACCTGCAAACCCAAGCAGATCAATAGCATTTGCCGGAGTAACAATTGTACTTGTAGCCTCTGATATTTTCTGCCAATTATTTAGTTCTACCTCTTCGGGTGGCGAGAATGTACCGTTCTTATTAAATCCAAAGTTACCCACTATTCCAAAGAATACCGTATCGATAGATTCCTGAGAAATCTCATGCCTATTACGTAACTTCATGCAACAGTTATAGCATGCTTAGAACCTATAAACACAAACAGTACTATGTATTCGCTATAGAGCGGCTTCGAGAGCAGCCCATTCGACATCTGTTTCATCTTCGGGAAGAACTACGCTTACCTGATCACCTATTTGGCCTTTAAAGTATGTCACGCTAGCGAGAAGGATTCGATATTCTTTACCTGCAACATCTACAAAGTAGCCACCATCGTGCTGGAGTAATGTACCGATGACTTGTTTGCGTGGAACAGGACCGATTTGCTTATAAATGAATGAGCCGTCATCTGCAATAGTGAGTTTTAGAATATCACCCTGCACAAGCTTAGATTTGCTTGCGTAATTTGCTGGTACTGGATAGCTTTTTCCGTCTGGGCCAAGCATAGTTTGACCATCGAAGACACCTTCTATAACTTTACCGACCGCTTCTTCTCTTTGACTTTGTGAAACAACATGATCATCACCGACTAAACTTGTAAGTAGTTCCCTGGCTGCAGCCAAATTAGTTTCGGCTTCATTCAATAGCGCTTTCAGGCGCTTTACTTGTTTTTCTGGTAGTTCTGACATTTGATAAACCCTTTTTATTTACTCGCATTCTATCTCTGTTACAGTATCATGATGCAAAAAACGTGTCAAACAAGTTATCCACAGGCTTTTTGAGCGGCTGAAATAAGCATTTTGTATCTGAGCGGATCACGATGTTTGCCGCTAATTATTGCAAGCCAATTCTGCTCACGAACCAAGCCACTACTGTGTGCTAGTTTTTGAATGCCCGCGAGTGCCAAACAACCTGCCGGCTCGCCGCGTATTCCTGTTATTTGGTCTTGGAGCATCATTGCCTCGCCAAGTTCAGCTTCTGAAACTGTCAGTGTGTCTACGTACTGACTACTTGCACGCACGTGCCCAAGTGCTATTTCGCCAGCTCTGCGCACTGCGGTTCCGTCTGAAAGTGGGTTTGCGTAGTCTAACTCGGTTGTATCTCCTGAACACATACTGCGTGCAAATGAGTCTGCACCTTCTAACTGCACGCCATATATTTCACCATCGAACCCCCTTGATTCCAGCCCACGACAGACTCCCGCAAGTAAACCACCGCCGCCAACAGGTACAAACACTTTATCAAACTGTGTGTTTACATCCATGTCATGGATCTCACGCCCAACAGTTGATTGCCCTGTTATAACATCTTCGTTGTCGAATGGATGAACAAATACTGCATTTGTTTCGGAGCAGTAACTCCGTGCAGCCTCTAGCGCGGTATCTACATCACCCACAACTTTTTTTACTGTGGCTCCATACCTAATCATCGCCTCAACCTTAGACGAAGGTGTAGTTTCTGGTACGAATAACGTAGCAGTAACTCCTAGGTATCTGCCAGCTCTTGCTACGCCCTGCCCGTGATTCCCCGCACTGGCAGCAACTACGCCAGCTGAAGTCATCTGCTGTGTATGGGTCTCATATAAATACAGCATACAGTTGAGCGCCCCGCGATCTTTAAACGAGCCACTTTCCTGAACAGTCTCATCTTTAAAGTGCAATTGTGCACCATTACGGCATACGCCCGGGCTTATAATTGGGCTGCGCTGTATGTATGTGTAAAACTGGTTATGTAGAGGGCGTAATGTAGTTTCCATATGATTCCTTGCTAAGTGTGTAGTATTAAAAAATCCCGCTTGGGCGGGATATCTATTTTGGTCTGTGTTTTTCTAATTAAATACTAAAAATCCCGCGAGTCTGTGGGCTAATAATAATCATCTGTGTTCGTGCGTACTTCATGCTGAATATAGTTTGGCGGATTATGGAGTGCTTGTCAACGAATCAGTGTCTGTCATTCCTGC
>JBGSPG010000029.1:0-4209 GCA_041738725.1 Saccharimonadales bacterium (SeqCode) | reverse complement strand
GCAATAGCTCCAATTACTAAACCAAGACCAAGTTTTTTACCTTTTGCCATAATTATTTCTCCTTCGAATCTTTAGAATGCTTATTAACTGCGTTACTAATTTGATCAGCTACAAACTTTGCAACAACCGCAGGTGCTGCAGCCTTCTTCATAGTTGCCGCAACTGAACCAGCATCATCAACGAGTACTTTTGCTTTGTCTGAGATCTCCTTCACGTTCTTCATGAACTTAGAAAGATACACCATTGTTATGATTCCCAGGAGAAGGAATATTGCGAGAAAAATTGAAAGTATAATCACTAAAATATCGTATGAATCCATGTCTACATAATAACACTTCGCGTCAGCGAAACCAATTACAAATTGACGGAAATATACTACAGTTATATAATTAACTCCCACTATGGAAGTTCCTTTTGAAAAGAAAATATCCACCGAGCAAATCGACCATCATACACGACTTGCTGAGTTACTTGACTTAGTCGAGCTTGAAGAACATTTCCGTCCCGCAGCTTTTGCGGCTTTAGATTGGTATACCGACAATCTGCCATACCACAACATCGAACATATGTTTGAAGTCGCAGAAAATACTTTAGCGCTCTGCCTGGAGTACGGCATCACCGGGAATGAGCGGCAGATGGTCTTTATGGCTGCTCTGTGGCACGATGCAGCCTATCATCTACCACTTGAGGATTATGAAATAAGTAAAGAACACCGCTCTGCGTTCTTGGCGTATGAAGCAATAATGGCACATGTCGACCCTACCGATTCAGAACTATATGAAAAAACTCAAATTTTTGCTGACGGAGTATCCAAGATCATAATCTCTACACATCACGGGCGTATACCAGAAGGAATTCAGGAATATATTCTGAACAGAGCTGATATTAATAACCTCAGCGGATCAGTCGCAGAAATGCTCAAGAAGAGTCTCGCCTTTTATCTTGAATCAAGACAAATGGCAGGCGAGCAATTTTTGGGAAGTGTAGAGCAGTATCTATCTGACCATATTGAAGATTTCACTGGATGGTGCGAAACTACCCAAGAGATACTAGATAGTCTAATTAGTAACAAGCTCGGCACAAGCACAATTATTGATACAGTTCGTGGAAATATAAAGAAGATAACTCCTACGAATATTTTTAGCTTGTTTCAAAATTCCGAAGACTAAAGTCCGAGCTGCTGCTTAATAATTTTCTGCGCAAGTCCAGGATTTGCTTGGCCTTTACTTTTTGCCATGACCTGACCAACTAAGAAACCTATGACCTTCATCTCACCAGCTTTCGCTTCATCAGCTGCTTTCTGATTTTCGGTAAGTACCTCTGCTACAATTTTTTCAATTGCCGACTCGTCTGAAACTTGAATAAGCTTCTTTTCTGTTGCCAGTTGCATAGGGTCAACCTTATTTGTAACAATCTCTGCGAGTAAGTCTTTAGCATTTGTAGAGTTTATTTCATTGTCTAGTACCATTTTTGCAAGCAATATCAGATGATCTTCGGCATCGATAATTGCTTGCCAGCTACAGACCCCTTCGGCAACAATCTTTACCAGTTCCCCAGTTAACCAATTGCAAATTGTCTTTGCAATCTCAGGATTTCGTTCTATGAGTCGCACAGTAAACAGAGCAATAGAGGGTTCATCAATCAGTGTCTCAACTTGTGATTCTTGCAGACCAATCATGCTCATTTTGGATCTCAGTTCATCAGGCATTATAGGCAGGGTAGCTTTCACCGATTCAATGTATTCATCAGTCAGTACAATCGGCGGAACATCTGGCTCGGGCATATACCTATAGTCGTGCGCATCCTCTTTGGTTCTTTGTGAGAGTGTCTTCTGCTTTGCGTCATCCCAACCGCGTGTTTCTTGCACAACCTCACCGCCTTTTTCGAGCAGGTCAATCTGGCGCTCAATCTCGAATTCAACAGATTTTTCAACTGCTCTGAAGCTGTTAATATTTTTTGTTTCACTACGTGTACCAAGTACCGCATGGTCTTTACTGACAGAAACGTTAACATCAAAACGCATATTTCCGTGATACAAATCTACATCACTGACATCTGCGTACTTCATCTGTAGATACAAAGCTTTTGCGAATGCCTTAGCCTCAGATGCTGTGTGCATATCTGGTTCAGAAACTATTTCTAAAAGTGGTGTACCTGCCCGATTTAAGTCGACTAACGAGTAATCTTTGCCGGTAGGATGTGTACTTTTACCAGCATCCTCCTCCATATGAGCACGTGTTATTCCAATTCGCTTCTTTTCGCCAGTAACAACAATATCAATATAGCCGCCGAGTACTATCGGCTCTTCAAACTGACTGATTTGATATCCTTTTGGTAAATCAGGGTAGAAGTAGTGTTTACGATCAAATTTGCTATACTTTTGTGGCTCCGTGTTGAGCGCAAAGGCAGCTTTTGCAGCCAGCTCTACCGCGGCCTTATTCAAAACGGGTAGCGCACCTGGCATACCAAAGCTGACATGACCAACTGTTGTGTTTGGCTCTGCTGTGCGAGCGTCATTACTTTCGCCTGCAAACAACTTGGTCTTCGTTTTTAACTGAACGTGGCATTCAATACCAATTGTTGTAAGATACTGCTTTTTTACATCTTCACTAATCATAGTGCGCCTATGTCTTTCAGTGCTTTTTTAAAGTGACGAAGCGCGCGTTGTTGCTCAGAAACTGAAACAACTGTGTCTGTTTGATGAACGACTTTGTTCCTTAGCTTATGAGCAGACCAAACACCATCAGCGTCACGTAATATTCCTGTTGCATTATTGAGCCGCTCTCCCATGGTTCCACCCTTAATTCCTGCGTGGCGGAGCGCCTCATCTACAAGACTGTCTGCCTTGATTACGGACATAGTGGTATTTTTTTCAGCCAAAATATCCTCCCATTTTTTTACAAAATGTTGCTTATTCATCTTTGGCTTAGTGAAGTGTGTGACAAGTGCAAGGATGCCAACGAGACTTCCTGCAATTAGTACTAACGCAATCATACTGCTATCCATTTTGTGCCTCCTCAAACTGAGCCGCAAGTTGCAATAACTCCGCATCATGTTTGTATGGTGCGATCAACTGCAGACCAACTGGCATATCTTTTACGGTTCCGCACGGAACGCTAATTGCGGGAAGCCCAGCAAGACTAGCGGCAACAGTCATAATATCTAGTAGATAGAGTGAAAGTGGGTCACTCAGTTCACCAATTTTAAAAGCGGTGTCAGGTGCAACGGGGCCAAGTAGAAAATCAACTGACTCAAACGCGGTTTTAAACTCTTCTATTATTTTTGTGCGGACGGTCTGTGCTTTTTTATAGTAGGCATCATAGTATCCGCTAGAAAGTACGTACGTACCGGTCATAATTCTGCGTTTTGCCTCGCCACCAAAGCCTTGCTCACGTGCAGATTCATAACTTGCCTGTAGGTCACTGACGGAATCACTTGGCACACTATGACCAAAACGCTGCCCATCATATCGACCGAGATTACTGCTTATCTCCGCAGGTACAACGATGTAATACACAGCGAGTGCAAGTGGTAGACTCGGTATGCTAATCTCAACAAGCTCATTACCATCTGCTTCAATCTTTTTGGCGGCATCTAAAACTGCCTGTTTTACATCAGGATCAATACCTTTACCGAGGTACTCTTTAATAATTCCTACTTTTGCCTTACCTGGTTTAGTTGTTGGAATATAGCTGCTTTGTCGAGGAATAGTAGTGCTATCAAGAGGATCCTGCCCAGCCATTACGTCTAAAACTAATGCTGCATCTTCTACGGTAGCTGCCAGCGGACCTATTACGTCAGTGCTGCTTGCCATTGCAATTACACCACTCCTTGAAACGAGGCCGTAGCTTGGCTTGAGCCCGACGACGCCACAATAACTTGCCGGTAACCGAATGGAACCACCAGTATCGGTACCGAGAGCGAACGGCGCAAGGCGCAAGGCAACTGCAGCACCGGAACCACCGCTCGAGCCACCAGGCACACGTGTTACGTCGTGGGGGTTCTTGGTAGTAAAGTAATCACTATTTTCTGTAGATGCACCGTGAGCAAATGCATCTAGGTTTGCTTTAGCAACACAAATTGCACCTTCCGCTTCAAGCTTTTCTATCGCCGTAGCCTGATAAGGGGCAGTAAATCCTCTTAAAATGTTACTCGCAGCAGTAGTTTCACTACCAAATGTTAAAAAATTATCTTTTGCGATAAATGGCA
>JBGSPG010000095.1:0-5894 GCA_041738725.1 Saccharimonadales bacterium (SeqCode) | reverse complement strand
ATGCAAATTCTCGCGTTGTCTTGTCCCAGTCTCGACCGTAAATATCTGCAAGGAACATGAATGCCCCAACAATGGTATGCATGTGTGGCATGTCGATGCCAATATCCACTGTTTCTGACTCAGTATCAGTAAAATCCATTAATAGCCGGTATATACCCGTCTCTATCCGCTCTCTATAAGGGAAGAATTTTTCCTCTAGGACCTTATGAAAAGCTGGTCCAATATCTTTTGACCTTTCCATGGCGTATTGGTGAAGTACGGGATTGTTCTCAGCACGCAATTCGTAGGTTCTATATGCGGCGTCTTCTATCTGCGGGGCTAGTTCTTCATAGGTTGGCATAATGGTATTGTACTGGCATCACCATATAACAAAAATTGCTAATGTTTAATGCATTAGGAATTCTTGTGCTACTGAGTGTACTATTAGTTTTATGAAAATGTATAAAGTCGGAATAATTGGGTTTGGTGATTTCACCAAGGTAATAATTGAATATCTTGCACCGTACGCCGATATCATCGTCAGTTCACGTTCTAAAAGTGAGGGAGACGCAGGTTTTGGCGCACGGTTTGCGCCGCTCGAAGATGTGCTGGCACAGCAAATACTGATTCCATCAATCCCGTCACAGTTTTTTGAGGATTTTTTTACGGATCATAAACGCCTCATAAACCCTGAGGCGATAGTTATTGATGTCTGTTCAGTCAAAGTTAAGCCGCTTGAAGTGCTCAAGCGGTTACTACCCGAAACCTGCAGTATTATTGGCACACACCCGATGTTTGGTCCGGCTAGCATTGCAAAGAATGGGGGAATTAATGATTTGCGCTGCGTGGTTGCACCGGTACGGGTCGATGCTGATTTACTCAGGAAGTTCGAAGAATTTATTTCCGAGACGTTACAGCTTAAAGTGATCGTACGTACTCCTGAAGAACACGATAGAGAGATGGCCTACGTGCAGGGGCTCAGCCATTATATCGCCCGTGTTATGGATATTATGGACATACCTAAAAGCGAGCTCAGTGCACTCGCATATGATGATTTGTTTGACATGAAGAACATACAAGCAAAAGATAGCTGGGATCTCTTTGAATCTATCATGCATGACAACCCTTATGCAAAAGAGGTGAATGACTTGTATAAAAAAGCATCAGAAGCGCTTGATGAAAAAATTGCCCAGTCATCTGCTGATCTGACCGGATGATATACTTATAGTATGATCTTGTTTAGTATTTGAACCGTGCTACAAGTGTACTGAACAACTCTCTTCCATCGCCAGCGTCTGAGGCCTCGGGGTGGAACTGCATACCAACTATCTGGCGTGATTCGTGTTGGAATACTTCTATACCAGCACCTGAGGTTGCAAGCGCTCGGAGAGGTAAATCAACCTTCTGAACTGACCAAGAATGACTTTCAAAAACTTGTGGATACTTTATATCTGCGAATACATCAGCAGTCTCCTCGTATTTAATCGGGGCCAGGCCGTAACGTTTTTCCGGTAGCTTATGTAGACGTGCTCCGTGGGCGTGTGCAATAAGTTGCATACCGAGGCATATTCCAACTATCGGTCCTGGATGAGACTGAATGAGTTTGATTTCTTCTGCAAAATCCTCATCGTGCCACACGGCGGTTAACTTACTACTCCCAGACAAAATAAGCAGATCAGTGTCATGTATGTCTGATGTACCGAGCAAGTCAAAAGGTATAATAGTCGGGCTATGTAGGACATCAGTTACGAGCGAAACGAGGTGTTCAATACTAGATGAACCGTTATCTACTATTATTGCTCTCATTGAACGACCATTAGTAAGAATACAATCGCCGCAAGGACTAGGCGGTAGTAGCCGAAGACTGCAAGTGAGTGATTCTCGACTATTTTTAGGAGCCATTTAATTGCAACAATTGCGACAATGTATGAAGTTATCATGCCAACTGCGAAGAGGGGTATGTCTGCGGTACTGAGATTTTCGATATTTTTATAAAGATCCAGCGTGGTGGCACCAACCATAATCGGTACCGCAGCAAAGAATGAATATTCAACAGCTGTTTTACGGTCGAGCCCGAGGAATGATCCACCAACAATTGTACTGGCTGCTCTCGATACTCCTGGCCAAATGCTAACTATCTGGGCGAAGCCGATACCGAGAGCTTGCTTTGTGGTGAGTTGATCGAGGGTCTTGCTGGTTGATTTTGGTGTGTATTTTTCGAACACAATCAACACAACACCACCAACTGCAAGGCCTGCTGCAACGGTTAATGGAGTGAATAACGTATCTTTAATAAAATCGTGTAGAAGTAGACCTGCAACAAGGGCGGGGAGTGTGGTGAGTAGCAGTAATTTGAGTCCGTTTAGGCCGTTAAACTTTCCTAGTTTATTATTTTTGTGAAGAGGTATGAGCCGCAGAAACCGCTGGAAGTAGATGGTCACAACCGCGAGAATTGCCGCAAGCTGAATAACAACTTCAAATGTTTTAGCACGTTCATCTGTGAATCCGAGTAAATAGCCAGTTAAAATTAAGTGCCCAGTAGAACTGATCGGTAAAAACTCGGTCACTCCCTCAACGATTCCCTGTAGTAGTGCAATCAAATATATCATTACAACTATAATAACCTAGATATGGTGATATTTCTCGTTCGCAAGAATTGTGTATGCTCGGTACAGCTGCTCGGCAAGTAACAGTCTGACGAGTTGGTGGGGAAAGACGAGTTTTGAAAGACTCCAGATAAAGTTTGCTCTCTGCTTAAAGTCTTCAGTTACCCCAAAGGCGCCACCAATTACTAACACAATCCGTTTTGTTCCCCGATTCATATAGGTTTGCAGTTTATTGGCGAGCTCGGGTGAAGAGAGCTGTATGCCAGTTTCATCAAGAAGAATCACTATATCTTCATTAGAGATATGCTTCACCAGCTCTTTAGATTCAATGTTGCGGATCTCATCACTGGACTGTGACGGCGATATTTTGGCTTCGACTAGATTCCATTCGAGCGTGGTGTAATGAGCGAGTCGTGAGCAGTAATCTTCAATTGAAGATTTAAGTTTGGGGTCATGTTTTTTGCCAATGGCAAGTATAGTTATCTTCACATCTGTTAGTGTACACTATATTTATGCTAAGTGAATTTAAAAAAGATCTAAGAAATTACGAAGATCCAGAGAGGGCACTCAGTTCCCAGAGATTCTTTAAGACTGGGCCGGGTGAATATGGTGAAGGTGATTTGTTCCTAGGAATTACGGTTCCGCATCAGCGATTAGTAGCAAAAAAGTATAAAAATCTACCTATTTCTGATATTGAGCAACTCCTACAAAGTGACTGGCACGAAGAGCGACTTCTAGCTCTCATTATTATGGTAAATCAGTTCAAAAAAGCTGATGATATGGCTCAGAAACAACTGTACGAGTTGTATCTAAACAACACGCACAGAATAAATAACTGGGATCTTGTTGATACGAGTGCCCGGGATGTCGTCGGAGGGTATATATATCATCACCAGGAGTTGCTACCAAAACTCAATCAGCTGTCACAGTCAAAGATACTGTGGGAACGGCGAATTGCCGTAATTGCATCCTCTTATTTTATTGGCAAGGGTGAGCCAGATATTACAATTAGGCTTTCAGAAGCGTTACTGCACGATACTGAAGACTTAATGCATAAAGCAGTAGGTTGGATGCTGAGAGAAGCAGGGAAGCGTTGTGGACAGGATGTACTACTAAAGTTTTTAGATCAACATGCGCACGAAATGCCGCGCACAATGCTACGTTATTCTATTGAACATCTTTCTGAACCTACTCGTCAGAAGTATCTGCGGGCTGATTCACCGGTTCTTTAAGTGCTTCGTTTGCCTCTTTAATGGTTGTTCGCTCGGTCGCGATTGTCATACCACCAACTAAGACGGCACCGAGTGGGTTGAATGGTGCTGAAACGAGTGCTGCGGTATTACAAATACCTGCTACTACAGATGTGCGGGCATCATTTTTTGCATGCCGGAGTGCTGCGTTGTCTATTGTTGATGAGCCCGGTTCTTTACCCACGTACATCGCGATTGCAAAGTTACCGACCGCAAAGCCAATTTGTGCTGGTGCCGAAAATACCTCGGGGCGCTGTGCACCGTTCGCTACGGCATCGTATACGCTTACGCTCACGCTTGTAGCTGCAAGTCCGGCTGCGGCGTATGCGGTTCGCTTCATCCAGGCAATTGCCTCGAGTGAATGGAGGTGTGTTTTTATGGTAGCTGCCCATGGTATAAGGTAGTAACCCATGTCACCCAAATCGTGGATAGTCTCAATTGCCGTTGGGTTTGCACCACTTTTTAGTGTTGTGTAGCCGGCTGCTGACATAATTGCACCGTTTGCTAGCCCTGCAACGAGTAGTTTTTTGCGCCCATGAGCAGTTTCGGCCAGGCGAAGAGCCTCATCGATCTCATTATGATCATGATTATGTGAGTGGTGAGATTCACCGTGACTTCCGTGATTTTTTCTAAACATTACTCTACTATTTCAACACAGATTGATCTGTTAAACAAAAGCGTTAACAGATGTGGGGCTATCGTTGCATGGCCACGGGGATAAACTCTCTCACAAACGTTGGTGTCAGTGGTGTTGAAAGTTCTGACGAATAGACATAGCGATCTTCGCTGAACGTATTAAGCCCCATTGGATCATCGATTCTATTTTTACAAATCCACCTGCCCATGGCGCCACGAGCAGTTTTGGCATGAATAGCCTGGAACTCCGGTTTGTTATTTTTTATCTGCATAAACCACGGAGTAATAATTCTGTCTTCCGCCACGTATGGTCGAATAACTTTTATGTACTCCTCGGAAGCAAGGTTAATGATTGGTTCATTTGCTGGTAGGTACGAGGCGATACGATCACCCCAGAATTCGTACAAATTCTTAAAACCCTTACCTTTTAGCTTATAGCCAAGCTCAAGACGGTAGGAGTGTATTTGGTCTAATGGGCGTAAAAACCCATATAGTCCCGAAAGTGTGCCCATATGCTC
This sequence comes from Saccharimonadales bacterium (SeqCode), assembly GCA_041738725.1. GTDB lineage: Bacteria > Patescibacteriota > Saccharimonadia > Saccharimonadales > UBA7683 > JAGOUG01. The sequence continues at coordinate 905 of JBGSPG010000095.1, read as the reverse complement.
CTGTGCAAACTTTAGCTCATCTTCCGTAAAGGTTTCAATCCGCAGGCCTTTATATACGTCACCAACAAAGCTGTACCAAGCTGGGTTAAGTTGTACCGTTCCCCAACTTTGAATACGATGATGACTTGCCTCGGCGAGTTTTGGCGAGATGTGCATCAGACGCCTAAGCTGTAGCGGAGAGTAGCTCTTGAGTGCTTCATCAAGCTTAGAGGCTTCCTTTAAAAACACGGGCGTAGACAACGCTACCCTATGGGGGTACTCCTGTGGCTCCATAGTCTTTGAAGAAACAAGTAGTGAGATCATGTAGCTTAGTTTACCAAATAAAAAATGACCAGTATAAACCTAGTCATTTTTTATGGCGGAGGAGGAGGGATTATCTTACAGATGCGCTCTGCGTGTGTGCTCGGAGCAAGCTCCTGTGCGCCCACTTGATCTTCGAACCTCAGAACCGAATCAACTTTCTCATCAAGAAGAGAAATGGCCAGACAAATGTCTGACCAACTCTCTCCTGGCGGAGGAGGAGGGATTCGAACCCTCGCACCGGATTTCTCCAATCTAACGATTTAGCAAACCGTCCCCTTGAGCCACTTGGGTACCCCTCCGCATCATCACGTGATGCGACTGAGTCATTATACCTGATTAATAACAGATGTAAAAGTATGAAGTGTATATGAAAGCAGGGGACTATAATTGACAAATCAATAAAAATATGTATAACATGATTAGATAAGTTGGAAAAACAAAAATGGCAAATACTGAAGTACTAGATCACCAACCCACATTTGAAGCAGTAAAAGAGCGGACTGCTGAAGAACTGTGGGCGACAACCGAGAGAGTCGGTGATGCTGCTATCTTTTTGGCGTACGCATCCGCACGAGTTCAGTTACCTCCGGGGATGATAGGTG
>JBGSPG010000057.1:0-10547 GCA_041738725.1 Saccharimonadales bacterium (SeqCode) | reverse complement strand
ATCAGCCTTGTTGGTAACTAAAATAACTGGCTTCTTGCTCTTAAGGGCTTTTTTAGCAACCCGGCGGTCTTCTTCTGTAACCACGGTTTGAGCTTCAACAACCACAACAATTACATCTGCAGCATCGGCTGCTTCTTCGATCTGTTCTTGAATAGTCGCCTCAAATTCATCTTCAGCGTCTTTTAGTCCAGCGGTATCAACTAGCCAGAAGTGATGATCGTTAAATTCGACGGTTCGGTAGACGGAATCTCTGGTTGTACCAGCTTCTCTGGCAACAATCGCCTCTTGGCGCTGCAGAGCACGGTTAAAAAGGCTGGATTTTCCAACGTTTGCACGGCCAACAATAGCTACTACTGGTAATTTTTTACTCATATATTTAACTTTAGTATGTCCTATTTTTGGTAATTTTACAAGTGTTAGGTTACTGACCCACAGTAAAGAGGCCACTATCACTACATTCTTGTGCCATATCTCGCCAGACTATTGGAATAAAACGTTTTGCCGGACAGCTTTGTAACTCGGGCTCTTCAATACCATGCCGAATAAAGTCATACCGCACACACGCAGCTTCTTCCTCAGCTTCATTTTCAAGTTTAGAGTTTGGTAGAAAGTACCCTTGCTCGGGTTCGTAACTAAACTCGTTATAGTCTGAATTTTCGTACTGCCATAGGTTAAAAAAAGTTTCATACTCTCTGTTTTCAGGTGCTGAAATATTTGCAATCTTAGTAAAAAACTGAATAGTTTTAGGGTTTAATAACCCAGCAAGCAGTGTGACATTTTCAAATTCTGTACCTGTACTATTGCAGAACCTTCGATATGCGAACAAACACTTTTGAATGCCTACTGCACACACGTGGTAGCCGTGTTCAACATCTACCCAAGGCAGCTCTGTGTTGGCTTGCTCGGCGTTATACCTAAATTGTGAATAGAGCATGAAGCCAATTTGAAGAATTGGACCATCTTGTTCAAAGCCAGGCTCATAGATTTCAGGGGGTGCTTGTTGGGTTGCTGCAAAAACAGTAGCAATTGCAAGTGCATCTGCAGCGTGGTCTCGCGAAGAGACATTCTCTAACCTAAGTAAATCAATGTCAGATGAAGCCATGATAATATATTATAACACAAATACTAGTAACTATGCAAGTTTTATGAGGTCAGATTTGATTCGCGCTGACAACTCGATACGTTTCTGCCCCCAGATCACTCAATTTGAAGTTTGCAAAACTTTGGCGTTCAAGATGCGTTACCATGTACCGTAGGCTGCCAAATGTACGACGTATCTGGCGATTGCGACCTTCGTACATGGTCACTTTGTAGAGGTTGGGCATCTTTTGGGTCCTGAGCTCAGGATCGATCAGCTCAACTTTAAACTGGCTTGTACCGTCTTCAAGCCCGATCCCCTTTTCTATCTGGTCTTTGTCCTCGGGCTTTAGCGGTTTATTAAGTGCAACATGGTACACCTTCTTTTTGCCGAACTTCGGATGCGTCAGTTTAAAAATTGTATCACCATCATCGGTTAAGAGTACGAGTCCGCAACTGTCTTTATCAAGCCGACCGGCTGCTTTAAGATTTTGGTAGTGCTTAGGGACAAGTTCGTATATTGTTGGTGTGTCTCCCTGTTGGCGGCGAGAACAGACATAGCCGACCGGTTTGTTCAGTAGTACATACGTATAACGTTTCGTTCCGGTTGCTACCGCGTCACTGTCAACAGTAATAACATCCCGATCTGGCTGAATGACATTGCCGAGTGTGGCAACCTTACCATTTATGAGTACCCTACCCTGATCAATACAAATATCTGCAGCACGCCGACTCATGCCGAGCGTATGTGCAAGGTGTTTGTTTAAGCGAACGAGCTCTGCCATTTAAGTGGCCGGAGGTGTAGTTGGTGGTTGCTGGTCTTCAGTTTGGGACGATGGTTCTGGGGCGACGCCGTTCATAAGTGGACTCGTTGAAACGAACTGTTCGATTTCATTCGTAAGACTATCGTCAGTAGATTTCTGGAGCGCTTCAGCTTGTTCCTCGGGGCTTACTTTTGGTGCTGCTGAATTGATGCTTTCGAGTACTTGCTTCACGATTATAATGACTTCATCAAGCGTGACCTGACTTTTTACAATATAGTGGTCTGCACCGAGTTCAACACCACGCTGCCTGTCTTCGTCTTGGCTGAGCGCGGTCATCATTATAATTTTTACATCTTTTGTTTCTGGTGTTGCTCGTAAGATATCAAGCATATCAAAGCCACTTATTTTCGGCATCATTACATCTGAAATTATCAGATCTGGCTTTTCTCGCATTGCAATTGCGAGCGCTTCTTCACCATCGTTTGCTGAAAAAATTTCATAACCTTCCGCGCCAAGTCGGGCACTGTAGATTTCTCTCAGGTTGCTATCATCTTCAACAAGTAGAATTTTTGCCATTGTTTATCCCTTTATACTATAAAAACATCTTATCATAATTATTGTGCTTTGTCGGCTTGGGCCTGCCGGATTGTCACAAGCTGTTCGGGCGATACGCGTGGTAGTTCTATATAAAATGTACTGCCGGCTCCAAGCGTGCTTTCAACCCAGATCCTACCACCCATAAGCTCTACGATTTGTTTCGAAATATACAGTCCGAGCCCGGTGCCGCCCACCTCTCTAGTGGCCGTATTATCTGTTCGATAGAATTTTTGGAACAGATGTGGAATATCTTCAGTCGCAATTCCTGCACCTGTATCAGATATTCGAATTACAACACCCTTTTCGGTTACTGTTGCACCGACGGTAATGACACCTTTTGTAGTATATTTAATTGCATTTTCGAGCAGGTTTGAAATGACCTCGCTGAGGCGATCAGGGTCAGCATTAATGTAGAGGAGTGGTTTTACAGATTTGCCATTAGGGGCTTCAGTGTCAGCTGTAAGTTTGAGCTGCTTCTTTTCTGCTTCGACGGTGTTTTGATCAACAGCCGCCGCAAGAAATTCATTAACATCAACTAGTTGAGGATTGCTCACGAGCCTTCCGTCATCACTTTTAGAAACGGTTAGGAGATCTTGGAACAAATCACCTAGATGCTGGGTGGCCTCCTGCGCCTTCTGTAGGTATTCACGTGCTTTTGGGTCTACCGTTGCCACCTTCTCGTTCAGTGCGAGCTCTATGAAGCCCTGTATTGAGGCAACGGGTGTGCGCATTTCATGACTTGCGGTAGAAATAAAATCACTCCTTTGTTGTTCTTGGCGTTTTTGAACATCAACATCACGCAGGACGGCAACAACACCAACAGTCTTTTTTGTTGCGGTTTTTTCACCTGATAAGGCGGATATTTGAATCGGTGAGGCAACAATATCTACATATATGTTTCGCCCATGATGCGTTTTTAATAACGATACCTTCTGGACCGGTTTATTAGTTTTTGTGCTCTGCGTTATTGCATCTTGGTCCGCCTGTGATTCAGCTGTACCTTTTTCTGACTCTACGCCAAATAAAGACCGGTAATCTAGATTAGTCGCCTCATCGCGAGACCAACCGAGTAATGTAGCGCTGCTCTGGTTTAGGTTTTGTACGGTTCCTTCTGGGCTAATAATCATAACTCCATCTGTGATTGATTCTAAAATTACATCTGATTTTAGCTGTTCTTGTTCGAGTGTTCCAACAAGCTCTTTCGTTTCTTTATCATCCCTCGGAACGTAGTATCTTCTGAATATGAACCAGCCCAGGAAACCGGCAATGGATAAGCAGATATCGACTATGATATTGAATGTCAGCGAGGCGTTTGTTGGAGTGGCTATCCCCGTGACAGTAAATATAAGTAGCATCCAGGTGAATATAACTGCAGTCAGCGGCGCGAATGGTCCGTTCATTCCCATGCAGAACACGAGCATTCCATACGTTATTCGGTAAACAACATTTGTGTTACCGCTCGATTCTATAATTGAAGCATTCAAAAATGCATAGAGTGCCATAGAAATAAGCGTTATGAGCCAGGGGTAGCGCCTAAGGAAGAAGCGATCTGAAATAATTACAAAAAAAGCGTGAAAAACGCCAATGGCAAGCACGGTTGGGGTAATCCCCCATTTTGCTTCAGTAGCAGCACTAACATTAAGCTGCTGAAACAGTATGTAGACAACAAATAGCAGCACGGTAACACCTACTAGGCTAAAGTTGAATATTCTGAGCCAGCGTAATTTTACATGTTGCATAATTCTTACCTGACAGTATATCTGATTACGCTTATATTTACCATCTGTAGCTTGTATTTTCTACCCCTGTTAATACATGAAATTTATGTATCCTGTATTTTTTTATGCAGATTAATTATGGGCGGCTAGATTTGTAAGCTCGATACAAAGTACAGAGGTAACGTGGTATAATTATTCATAAGCATAAATGGGAGAAATGCAGAAAACAGCATTTTCAGATGAATATAAATGGCGCGTTTACCAATACCAGGATCAGACGATAATACATGGGGTGATATCCTCAATGAATTTCTTAGCATTGAACACAACCCCGATGGTTCCCTTAAACGAACAATTGATATAGATGCTGCCCAGGATTCAATAGAAAAAGGTCAACCTGATGGCTATGCATCTCTCGATGGTTCAGGTAAGGTGCCGGCTAGTCAGTTGCCACTGTCTGATTCAATCACTGATGGTGTAACTACAGTAGCCCCAACGCAGAATGCCGTGTTTGATGCCCTCTCCGATAAGCTTACAAAAAATGCTGCGATTCCTGCAGCGACTAAGACTAAAATTACGTATGACACCAATGGGCTTGTTACTAGTGGTGCAGATGCCCTCACGCTGTCTGCGATAGCCCCAGTGACGCCGGCGGAAGGTGATCAGTGGTTCAATACAAGTACCGGGTTCTTGTTTCTCTACTACGGTACAACTTGGGTTGAAGTTACTCCTACTCTTCCGGATTTGGTGCAAGGGCCAGGGGTCGTATTGGAAACGATCTCTAATGTCACAACTATTTCGCTCGGTGATCGTACTGCAGGCCGGATTATGGGCCGCAAGACAGCCGATGGAGCCGGTCCACCGCAAGACCTAACGGTGCCTGAAGCTAAGGTACTTCTAGATATTGACGACCTGGAGTTTAATATTGCCCTAGCGGGTCTCTTAATACAGGACAATGGGTGGCTCTACCCGATGACTTTTGAACCGCAGAACATTCAGACGGCAGGGGCAATGACCTCAGCTCCACGCACGGTCTATAGCAGGATGAGTGGAAAAACGACAACTGCGGTCAACAAGGCGACAATCCATCTTGGTGTCTCGTCGGGCAACATCAGTGTGGCAGTGTATGCGAACAACGGATCCACCGGCAGCGCGGCACGGCCAACCGGCGCTCCACTGCTCACCACAGGAGCCATCGCTAGCCCAGGTACAGGAACTCAGACGGTGACGTTCACGTCGTCTGCCGTCGTCCCGGCCGGTGCGTGGTTCGCAATCTCGGCTGACAACACGACGGTGACGTTCAGTCGGGCGAACGCTTCGATATTGCTCCCTGGAGTCTGCTACGTTGAGACTGCACACCCGTGCCCGGTGACGGTCGGCTCGCTCACAACGAACGCTCAGCGCCAGTTTGGGGCAGTGCACGCATGAAGCCTTGGGACTTAGCCGACTGGCCGAACGCCCGCAACTCATCATCGTCATCTAGCCCGCAACACGCGATCAGCGGTGGCTGGGAGTATGCTGCAGTTGTTCAACACAACTGGAAACTCGTCATATATAAACGAGCAGTCGGGGCGGACACTTGGGCCGCATCATTTAACTTTCCGGATAACGGGTTCTCACAGTTTCTGGTTCAAGTAAATGACTCGCATAACTGCATTGCGATTGCCGTTGATTCGTTGGGGTACATCCATATTGTCGGTAACTCTCATGATTTTGCTAGTGAGGGGTTACGATATTTGCGGTCTACAAACCCACACGATATCTCGGATTGGACGGCTCCGGCTGCGCCAGCGGGTTGGGCCGAAGGGTCACCTAATGGGCACGTTGTTGCTACGTACTTTACGTTCCAGATGTTTTCAGATGGTGAAGTGTCGTTGGCTGCCTCAATGTCTGAGCAGTTCTCAAATCCATCAGTTGGTGGGCGTGATTGGGGTCTGTGGAAAATTCCGGTTGGTACTAACACCCTCACCCCGGTTCGTGGTGGTATTCTAGCTGAGATTATGGTCGCTGATGGCGGAGCGGCAAACTCGGATAGTATTCCGGATCGTTCTTACATGTATGGACATCACATCGACGTTAACGACGTACTTCACCTATCCGGAGTGTGGCGTGTCGAAACTTCTGACCCAAACTCTATGCTAGAGGCATTCTATGTACGGTCCTTGGACCGGGGCGTCACATGGGAGAACGTAATGGGTGAAACGGTCCTTGCCCCGTTCACATATCGGGCGACTCTAGACGGAATGACAGGATCGGCGTCTGCTGCAATCAAGGTAGGAGACAACCCCGTAAGTTGCAAAGTATTCGGCTCGATGGCATCTGACGTGAACGGAAACCCATATCTGACGCTGACCCCCGTATCTGGAGTGAACTTACTGGTGTACCATAACGGCAGCGAATGGTTAACCTGGGAGTTTACGTCACCTATCAATATGCAGATAGACTCTACTCCGGTCGTGGCGAGGGTTGGTATTCGAATCTGGGTGTTCGGATGCGACATCAAATTGTCACTGGGTACAGACAAAGGTAAATTCTACGGCGTACCATGGTCGGAAGATGTTGATTCATGGCTTGTAGATATGGGACTAGTTAGCCGGTACACTCCAGACGGCGTGTACACGTTCGAGGACAGGACTACCTTCGCACCTACACCAATATGGGCTGGCGGCAACGTGGGCGGTGTCCCAGTTGCTAGGTTTATGATTCCAGATGGTGACACCCCCATGATTCGGTCGGTTGGTGAACACCGTCGTTCCGTACCACTCTAGGTGCTATTATCCGAGAATAAACCACACTGATTAAGTATATTACCTTTAATGTATGGAGTGACACCTTTTCTCTTGGCTTAATTCGCATGCTTTTATTCGTATTCGTTGAATACTTGAGATAGCTACCTCTGTTATGGTATAGTCTTAAGGCGTTGACATGGCCCCGTCGTCTAGTGGTTAGGATATCTGGTTCTCATCCAGAAGATCGCGGGTTCGAATCCCGCCGGGGTCACCAAATAAGAAACTCACCACCGGTGGGTTTTTTGTTTGGTTGATTCTCGCAGAGAATCCGAACCCTCTGGGTTCGAAGATTAAGAGTATGTTCAGAAGTTTACTTCGAGCATACTCGAAGAGCGCATCGTAGATAATCCCGCCGGGGTCACCAAGCCAGAAATAGGTTTATCGTCCGGTTGTAGTATTATAAACGTATGAGTTATCTATTACAGTTTGGAAGTTTCGCGGCAATATTTTTGGCGATTGATTTTGTTTGGCTCTCGCTCGTAGCTAAAAATTTTTATAGAAAAGAACTCGGTCCACTAATGCTCGCAAACCCGAATTTCGTGGCAGCAGGAATATTTTATGTTATTTTTACGGTTGCGGCAGTTATGTTTGTAATTCAACCAGCTGTTGAAAAAGGTTCATGGCAACACGCGCTCGGTTACGGAGCGCTCTTTGGTCTAGTAACGTATGCAACGTACGATTTAACAAACCTGGCTACTTTAAAAGGTTTCAGCCCCAAGCTTGTTGTAGTCGATTTAATTTGGGGTACCTCGGTATCTGCAGTTACCTCCCTACTGTGCTACCTTGCCGTTCAAAGACTCAGCTGATAATAGTTTGAATTAAAAAAGCCCGCTATTTTGTTGGATCTTGTAATACTTGTTTAATGAGCTCAATAAGATTAGTTGGAGTTACGTCGGCTTTTATAAGATACCCATCGGCAAGTTTTTCTATATGAGCGCGATCTTCGGGAGGTTCATTGAAGTTAGTCGTCACAATTATTTTGGTAAGTGGCAGACCTAAGCCGTCTTTCCCTCGGAGTGCTTCGAGTATTTCCACGCCATTTTTATTAGGGAGCATGATATCTAGTAGCACAACGTCGTAGACAGACTCCTTCACCGTCTGCACTACATCACTCCCGTCTGATACCACTGTTACATCAAAACCGGCCTTCTTGAGTGTTCGCTCATAGATATCTGCTATAAAAAAGTCGTCTTCTACGCATAAAACTTTGGTCATTAGGCTCTCCTTTTTAGTTATTTTCTATACAGTGCATGATTTTTGATCCAACCGTGACTTCCCCTGACAATACCATCAACTTTATTATCACTGCTACTGAGAGATTCAGCAACTGATTTATACGTCGGCAGCGTAAACCCAAAGGTTGCTCCTTCGCCTTCGGTTGATCGCACCCAGATATTACCCCCGTGTGCCTCGACTATAGTCTGCGCAAGATAGAGACCAAGCCCTGTGCCACTCACGGCATGTTCCGTTTTATGGGACCGGTAAAATTTTGTGAATAAGTTGTTGATTATACTCGCGGGAATTCCAACGCCAAAATCTTGAACGGTCGTTTCTATAACGTCGTCTTTTTGTTTGACGGTGACTATAATTTTACCGTTTTCTTTACTGTATTTAATGGCATTGTCGATGAGGTTGCCAATAACGTGCCCAATTGCAGTACTATCTACGGCGGCAGTATCAATACTTTCTGGAAGCTGAAGTACAAGGTTTCTATGGTGCGCCTTGGCACGAACGGCAAGGTCCTCACTCGACTGAGTGAGCAGCTTGAGCCAGTCTACCTCACTGCGCATAATTTCAAAGTTCTGTTTTTCAATTCGGGAGACGTTTAAGATGGTGTCTATATAGCCAGAAAGCTGTTTGGCAGATACACCCATTCTAATGAGTAGTTCATTATGATCAGCATCGAGTGATGCACTCAGATCATCGTGGAAGATATCTATGAGTCCGCGCATAATTGTAATCGGACCTCTGAGTTCGTGTGCAGCAAGTGAGATGAATTCCATCTGTTTTGCAAGCCCTTCGTAGTCTTCGGTACGGTCGATGAAGAGTAGCACTAATCCGTAGTTACCAGAAAGTTTATTGTTATATCTGCAAATTATATCGTAAGCCGATGTCTTGCCGCTTTTCTCTATCTCTACCATTGGCAAGTAAATTGTATCTTCAGTACCAGACGTATGTGCACTCTCTAGCCAGTGCGTTAATTCAATCTGCCTCCCATTTGACTTTAACTGCTCTAGTTTTTCTAAAACCATCTCCTTAGAAATCGTAGATTCAGAACTGAGTCCGAGTAGCATTTGTGCTAAAAGATTTGTAGTGGCCTTACTATTACCCTCTTCAAAAGCTACAAATCCTAGTGGCAGACTTTCAATTATTGCTTGATCTAACTGATCGCCAGAGCTACTAGTAGTTACCGAATTATTTACTTTTTCATGCAGCTGAATGATCTCGCTATGCATTGCATCGAACGGCGCATGGAGACGGCGTGTTCCTATTATCGCTATGATACTACCCATAACAAGCGTTGCAAGTAAAGTAACTACTACTGATTTGTCAGTACTAAGTCCAAGTACCCAGTGACAAATACTAAATGTGATAAGTCCAAGAACTATATTTACGAAATGGCTTAGAAATAGAACTTTGAGGAGCCATGATTTTTTTATTGCAAAGAAGTTTTGGTTCATAATTTATTGCCAGGTTGGTGTTTTGCCAACGTCTACTACTGTGATCCAGGTTTGACCCCGAGCTAGTTTTATGTCTTTCCCAGAGGCATCCTTAAAGGTAATTTGAGCTTTTTTGCTTGCCTTGTTCCATGTCCCGGTTACTACAATTCCATTCTGAAAAACGGTCGCCTTACCAGTACCAATAGTTTTGTATTGTTCTCGATAACCCTCTTCAAATACTTGGGATATCGGTGATTCCATGACAATAACCACACTCGGTGCGATTGCTCCCTTTTCCCTGTCAAGGTGAGGCTTACTACCCTGTGAACGTATGTACGTTTTGGTGGAAGCATCGTAGACATAACTAGAATTGTAAAGGGGGCCACTGACCGTAACGGTGATTTTTGTTGCAGGTACTTGTGCAGTCGCAGCCGTATTGTTTTTTGTCTTAGCTACTTTCTTCACCGTATCTTCGGCCCGTGGGAAACTGGTAAACGAACTGCTCGTATAGCCCTTCTTCTGATTGAGGGCATCGAGCCGTTCAAAGCTCGTGTATACGTTATGCGGAGCGTAGCGGTCTTTGGCACGCCAGTACGAATTGCCATTAGAAAATTGGTCGATGTCTTTATAATCACCATTTCTAATTTCTGCCAGCGCCTTCACTGAGCCACCAACATGAGCGACAGACGGATCGAACGGGGCCAACCAATCAATATAATATGGGCGGAGCGACCGTACTGGTCCAATAAGTTGCGGCTGATCTTCTTGGTGGAGTGTTAGAAATCGTGTTATTCCACCTTCGGCTATGGCTTCAAATACTACTCCAGCCTCTTTCAGCCCACTCTGTGGTCGTGATTCAGGGCTGTTTTCTATCATAATTGCAGTGACGGGCCGTTTGGAGGCATCTTTATCCACCTCAACGCCTGTTAAGGGAGAATAAAT
>JBGSPG010000049.1:0-5028 GCA_041738725.1 Saccharimonadales bacterium (SeqCode) | reverse complement strand
TGCAGTGCGGTCATGGTTAGCATATAACTGTGTTCAACATCACTCTCTGCTCTTTCAGGGTAGTGTGTGGCCCGCTTTATATCTGAGTACCATACCGTAAACCGACCAAGATACAATACTTCTTGCGCAACGATTAACAGCTCGGATTTGTGTGTCTGTGATTCCACTAGTATTCCTCTGCGTCGTAATAATATTTATGTTCTATGTAGCCAATACCTGACTGCTGACACATTTCAGTAATTTCAGGAACCGATTGGAAGACGGTGTCTTTCTTGGCAAGCTCTTCGTTACTGAGCCATTCGTTGTGGTGGCCCTCAGCGTCTACGATAAGTTCGCCTTTTGGATTAGTGCCGTATATTACACAAAACAGCTTATCTTCCAGCATTTTTTCGGTACCTTTTTCATAATCCATTTTATGGTAGAAGCCTCCAACGCTGAGGTCTGCAGTCAAGCCCGCCTCTTCCATAAGTTCACGCGCACCAGTTTCTAGCAGTGTTTCACCCCAGCCAACTTTACCTGTGGCACGACCCCAGAAACCGTAATACGGTTGCTTCAAACGTTGCTGCGATAGGAACTTGCCATCTTCATTTTCTATAATTAGTGCGACTGAAAGTTTCGGCTGTTTTTCTATCGTATTAATATCGGTATCAAGCCGGTTGGCGTATTCTTTACCTGCGGTTGAAAGCGTATATGTTCCATCTTCTTTTTTAGTAACATAGCCAACCTCGACAAGGCGATTAATATGAAACTTAAAGTGATCACTATCGAGGCCGGTAGGCTTTTGTAACTGCGCAAAGCCTGCACTCGGGTGAAATAATAGCTCTCTTAAAATTGCTGTTTGGGCTGTATGGACTGATACTTCATGACTCATATATGGTTCCTTTGTTAATAGTTGCAGTCTAGCAGTTCAAAATTTATGATACCAGGGAAGTCGACTTCCGTTAGTTCTGCAGTTCAATCAAGCTTCGATAAAGATGACTTATACCCCAAGTGTATTGTTCTTAGTATAGATAAACAAATACGGAATGCACATAATTGACATTTGCGGTATTCTCGTTCATTATATATGCAATGGAACGACCCCAAAAAACAGAGCGTTTACGAGAACGCAACTATTCGAATCCCCTTGAGGCCGTACCCGGTGCGCTCGAACGCCTGGGTATTGTTGATGATGGAGAATACTACTTCAGCCTCCCGCATCTTAATCCTGGGAGCGACCTGTTTGCACTCATAAAAGATGGTGAAAACTACGGACTCGCACATTACGGGATCCCAACACCGGCAGTAGACACAGAGAGTAATACTGAATATACGCTCGTTCGCAATCAGGTCCTGTACTATGAGGGTGATGAACTCGTGCTCGCTACCGGAGATGTAATTAGGTGTGAGCTAGGCAACAATCATCCGGGTGGCATAGTAGTTACTGAGGAATTTACCCTTGATTCAGACTGTGAAGAGGGGTTTAAACTCCTTATGAACCAACTTGAACTCCTTATTGCATGTGTGAGATCTGAAGATCTAATTACTGAAGCCGAGGTGTGTAAACGCCTCAAAGACACTTGCACAAACGGTGACCTGTGTTTGTAACATTTCATCCTGAACACGCTCATTACAGAAAATAGGTATCCGCTTTGCAGTAGCATAGCCAAGCTCAAAGCTCCCACTTATGCCGACGTATCCATCTGGCGCATGGAGCCATACAAAATCAGCCTCGCGCATAGCTCGTAGATGCAGTAACTCTAGGGTATCTATTGTTAGATCTTCGTCCGTTCGTGTTTTAACAACCGCGGGGAGCGTGCTTATAAAGTTAATGGAAAGAGGTGAGAGTATACGTACTCCGTTTGTCTCCAGTTCTTTAAATAGCTGCTTTAACCCACTAGAATCACGACGGTATGTTCCGCATATAACAGCTTTAATCATAGTCCGTTCCTAAAAGTTCGCTTTATCGTATGTAGTCAAACGTTCAACTAACCACTCATCTGAACTGAGAATGTCGATCTCCGCCTTAAAGCTATCGAACTTTTTTTCTTTTTTGAATGCCTGGTCAAACGTCATCCATTGGTTATGACCACCTTCAAAATCAGTAAGAAGCGTACCTTTCGGATTCACACCACTACATACAAAAAATATTTTATCTTCCATCATTTCATCAGATTCTTTTAAGATGACGCGTTCGTGGTACACGCCCGCTACAGTAAATTCAGCAGTGTATCCAGTCTCTTCAAGCGATTCTCGAGCCGCTGTCTCTAAAATTGATTCACCCCAGCGAATTTTACCGCTTGGTAAGCCCCAGAAGCCGAAATAGGGGTTCTTTAAACGCTCTTGAAATAGATATTCGGTACCGCTTTCACCTTGGCGCTCAATGGCTAGAATCACTGCACTCTTTGGCTGGCGTTCGATGGTATTGTCATCAGTATCTAACCTGTTGGCGTACTCCTTACCTTTAGAACTGAGGCTGTAGTGGCCCCGTGCGACTTTTTCTACCAGGCCAAGTTCTACAAGCCGTGCAATATGGAAGTTAAAGTGATCACTACTTAAATTGGTCGATTTCTGTAGCTCGGCAAAGCCCGCACTTGGCTGAAATAATAGCTCCCGCAAGATTATTGTCTGCGCATCGTGGATTTTAACTTCTAAACTCATCATAAACTCCGTTCTTTAGTATGGTAACAGAGGCCTCACAAGGATAATAGCTGGTTGACACTTTTTAAACTAGTGAACTCCACTTCAGTAAATAAAATACTATATTGCTTTTTATGCAATATAGTGCTATAATCTACTCATATAAGAACGGTGTGATTATGGCAATGAAGACGAAATCAAATCAACCAAAGACAGCTAGCACTTCTGTGAAGAATAAGAAGGCCACTCAGACTGCGCAAAAAACCGTAAAACGAACACCAAACGTACGAGTTAAGTCCGTACGTGATGTGACCACGACTATACAGAACCAAATAGCCTATAACCTTCACGACAGACACTCGTTTAGATTCAAAAAACAAACTAGAACTAAGCTTGTAGCATACGGCCCCTGGCTTTCAATACTTTCTGTAATTGTTATTTCACCCCAACTTCTAAACTTGGCAAAAAACGGAAGTTTACTTTCAATATCTGGCTTCTTTAATGAGATATTCTTCAATCAAGAATCATGGGTAATACTTGTGATTATACTTTTAAATACCTTACTGCTTGTTGACGGCCTCAGTGACTTATTTGTAAAAGCACGACGCGGATGGAATAGGGTATACCTGCCAGCACTTATTACAGCATTCTATGTGACGTATCAACTGGCTAGTAATCTCAGTCAGCCCGCAGCGCCATTACTCAGTCTACTCGGCGCCTGCTTCGTGCTGTTCACCATTTTAGACGTACGCGAATACTACACGGTGCAGTAACATCGAGCTTGTGTTTGATCGGGGTATATACGCTATACTTCGCGTATGAACGAAAGAGCGCCCGACAGCATTGAATTTGAAAGCGACGACGATAGGCTAAGTCTAGCCTTCGATGCCCTACGCTACGCACAGGATCAAATCAATGATGGCGTTGACGAGCTCATAGTTACTGAAGCTATGGAACCTTGGGTTCGATCACTATATGAGCTCTGGCTCGATAAAGTCATCTCAGCCGAAGGCGACAACATGATCTTCCCGGATACTGAGAGCACCGCAGAAGTAATAGGTGCCGTTTCACGAAGTGGAAGTGCTACCGGTATGTTTACTGGTATAAAATGGCATAGAGTATTTGAAGATGGAGAGTACTTACAAACAGTGCTTGGACTTCAACTTTATATTGATGACAAAAAGTTCGAGACTATTGTGCAAAAGCAGCGCAGAGAGTATTTTGTGTTTGCACCTATTGAATCGTGTAGTTTCCATATCTTCGAAGACATGTTTATTACACCCGAAGACGATGACGAAATTGCTGCAGAAATTGATGAGACACTCATGAATGAAAGTATCGATTTTGCAGAACTCAGCAAAGTAATTGCAGAACGATTTACCGACATGTCGGAGATGCAACAGCAGTTTTATCTTGATCACATTAATCGAATGGCGGCCTTCACATCAATAACTGCCATCGCACCCCGCGAACTGTGTATCAGTGGTGACGATGAGGTGATCGTCATTACAGAACCGTCGCTTATTGATGGTGCGTTTCGTGGTTTCTACATTATTCATGCAGATTATGGTGAAGGGATGAAACCAAGACTTGTAGTATGTACCGATGGCGAAGACGGTGATCTAGCTGGCGTGTTTGTAGACGAGATTTCTGATCTACAACTAAAATGAATTACCCATGTACCCAAGCGGGTATAATTTATATACATAAGCAGTAGTCATAGGTATATCATCGTGATATAGTTGCACATTATGAGCAGACCAGAAGTCAGTTTACTAAATGCAGAGCCACTGTACGAATACTACAAAAACCATCGTCAGCACCGCGTATTTGCAAGGTTTATTGCACACCCGCTTCTGGGTCGCATTTATACGCCCGAAATTACATTTGATGACGGCGCTGAAGAGGCTATCACAGACCAACTCAATCAGAATAACCGACTTATAATTTCACCAAACCACCTTACGGGTGATGATCAGTATGTCGTGGTAGCAGCTGCACAAAAAGTGAAAGCCCTCCGGCCACTCAGAGGTCACGCATTTATACCGACCGAGCCTTCGCTTTCATCACGTCCAGAGCTTAAAGGCGCGGTACTGAGATGGATGGTAGATGAACTTGGTTCAATTCCGATTGTGCGCCTAAAAGACTTAGAACGTCAAAAAATTGAAATTACTCCTGAAATACTAGAGCAGCATCGACGTGCCATGCTACTGGCCGATGATGTCGAAGTTAAAAAGTTAGTAGAAGATGGTGATAGCATGGCTGTATTTTGGGAATCTGAACGGAACAGAATCGACCACACAACTGTGCAGCCACTTAAAAAGGGTCCTGCGCATACCGCTATTCGCGCGGCAAAAGAAGTTGGGGTTACGTTACTACCAGTTGGTATGTATTATGGCGGCGAACCAC
>JBGSPG010000018.1:0-2222 GCA_041738725.1 Saccharimonadales bacterium (SeqCode) | reverse complement strand
GCAGTTTACAACCCTAAGGCCTTCATCCTGCACGCGGCGTTGCTCCATCAGGCTTTCGCCCATTGTGGAAAATTCCTTACTGCTGCCTCCCGTAGGAGTCTGGACCGTGTCTCAGTTCCAGTGTGACTGATCATCCTCTCAAACCAGTTAAAGATCGTCGCCTTGGTGAGCCATTACCTCACCAACTAGCTAATCTTGCGCGGGCTCTTCCCAAACCGCCGAAGCTTTAATCCGAAGACCATATGCGGTATTAGACACCGTTTCCGATGCTTATCCCTCAGTTTGGGGTAGATTCCCACGTGTTACTCACCCGTCCGCCGCTCGTGTACTCTACACTTATTACTCGATCTCCCTCGCCGCATCTTCCCTAGCCTAGGGTCAAATTGGGTTGCTCCAGTAGTAAACTACTGCGATCAAATACTAAGTGCAAAGCCTTACCGCTCGACTTGCATGTATTAGGCACGCCGCCAGCGTTTATCCTGAGCCAGGATCAAACTCTCCATAAAAATAAAGATGATTTTACATAAATGTAAGACCAAACTTTAAAAAGATAATTTGATACTTCTCTAGAAATACTTACTTCTCAAAAAAATATTCAAACATCAAAAAAATTTTGACGTTGACGCTGCACTACTCAATTTTCAATGTAGCTTCTCTCTGTATATTGTACTGATTTCTCGCATAAAAGATCAGACAGACTGGGATCAATTGTATGCAATCAGTTTACATCTGTCAACAACAAGTTATATTTCGTTGTAATTTATGTAACGAAAAATACAAGCATAGGCACTATAAGCCCTATGACTACCCCTGCTAATACCTCATATGGAGTGTGTCCTTTAGACTGATGAATAGTAATTATTGGCGCATCATTAGCCTTAAACACTTTCGGGATAATCGCGCGGAGCGCAACCGCATGTTCACCAACTGCATGCCGTACGTTCACTGCATCATACATAATTATCGCAGCCATCGTACAGGCAATACCAAACTCCGGGGAACGAGTCCCAAGCCGATACGCTAGAACTGTACAGAGCGATACAATTACCGTAGTATGTGCGCTAGGCATACCACCAGAACGATATATATACCGCCAATTCCAATCTTTATTCTGTATACCTGTTATGAACAGCTTGGCTATCTGCGCAATTACCCATGCAAATATAGGTATCACAAAGTAGGCATAATCACTCAGAAACTGACGCATCACCCTCTCCTTCGTCCGATTCTTCGTCTTCAACTACCTGCTCTTTACTCACAAGTGCAATCGAGGCAACACTGTCAGTATCTGCAAGGCGCATAATGCGCACTCCCTGGGTAGTTCTACCGAGCGCTGGGATATCCTTGAGGCCCAATCGAATAGTCTGACCGTTGTTAGAAATAATAATCACCTCAGGAGTTTCATCGGTAAGTGATTTTACTGAAACAAGGTTGCCTGTTTTTGCATTAACAACCGCAGATCGTATACCGACACCTCCGCGTTTATGAGGAGAGAACTGAGAGATCTTAGTCCTCTTGCCATAGCCCTTTTCGCTGATTACAAATATGTTGGAATCTTCTTCAACAATATCCATACCAACAACAACGTCATTTGGTCGGAGTCGCATACCTCTTACGCCCCGAGCTGTACGACCCATTGGTCGAACATCATTTTCGTGGAATCGTATTGCTTGACCCAGTGATGTAGAAATAACAACTTCGTTATCTCCAGTAGTCGGACGTATCCACTTAAGCTCATCACCTTCGTCAATTTTAATAGCAATTAAGCCACTCGTTCTAATATTATTGTAATCTTCAAGCTTCGTCTTTTTGACGGTACCCTTCTTGGTTGTCATGAAGAAGTAACCCTTCTTTTCTTTGACATCGTGCTTGATTATCGCTGTAACGACTTCTTCCGGATGAAGCTGCAGAAGATTAACTACGGCAACACCTTTAGCATTCAGCCCAGCTGCAGGCACTTCGTAGGTTTTAAGCCTAAATACGCGACCCTTGTTGGTAAAGAACAGTAGGTACTCATGCGTACTGGCAAGAACAACATGCTCAATAACATCTTGTTCTTTTGTGGCCATACCGCGTTTTCCTTTACCGCCTCTGTTTTGCTTACGGTATTCAGATGCGAGACTCCGTTTGATGTAGTTCTCTGATGTAACAGTAACAACAACTTGCTCTTCTGGTATAAGCTGTTCATCGCTAAACTTACCGAGTTCTTGAGGAATAATCTG
>JBGSPG010000009.1:0-6901 GCA_041738725.1 Saccharimonadales bacterium (SeqCode) | reverse complement strand
GAGCGAAACATGCGTTGACGAGCACCCGTAGCTCAGCTGGATAGAGCGTCGGCTTGCGGAGCCGAAGGTCGTAGGTTCAAATCCTGCCGGGTGCACCATTCTACTTCGCTAAAGCTTCGTAGAATCCTCGAGATTCTATCATCATAGAAGGTTCGGTAGAGTTTAAATTAGTAGAATGCCCTCCGTAGCCTTTCGGCGACGGAGGGCTTATTATATTCACAACATGTATTACGTTTATATGTTGTCCAGCACGGGATACCAGCAGACATATACTGGCTTCACTAAAGACCTACGTAAAAGAATTGATGACCATAATGCCGGACGCAGCAAACACACCAAGAAATTTAAACCATGGCTACTGGTCTCATACTTTGCCTTTGAGAGTGAACACAGAGCTCGTGACTTTGAAGAGTACCTAAAAACAGGCTCCGGGATAGCTTTCGCCCGAAAACACATTCTGTAGCTCGCGCGGCTACTTTTTGGTATGATTGCAATATGAAGACGCATAAGTGGTTTAAAAAAGTGAGAGGTAGTTACCTCCCCTGTTCTTGGCAGGGCTGGGCGCTGTACGTTCCGTTTGTAGCATTCTTAGTAGCCGTAATTCTGATGGCGGCGCGTGGCCAAGAATCTGTAAGTACTGCACTGTTAGTAATTTTTCCTCAGTTTGTGGCTGCTACGGTCGTTATGACCTGGATTGCACAGCGAAAGTCATAAGACCCAAGCGGCTACCGCTTCAGAAGCCAATATAGTAAGCTGTAGTAAGTAAGCATAACCATTTGGGTAGGCATGACACGTAAACTAAATTCAATAACTAAGACCGAACGAAGGCTGAAGCGTCAGATCAATAAGACTGAGCGCCAGGCGTATAATATCGGCAAACACACGATGAGTAGAAAGCGATTTGGTCGATTTTTACACATCTTAGGGCCCGGACTAGTAACTGGTGCGGCAGATGACGATCCGTCTGGAATAGCTACCTATTCTCAGGCCGGTGCAGGCTTTGGTTACGGCTTATTGTGGGCGTTTCCATTTATGTATCCCCTTCTACTTGCAGTGCAAGAATCATGTTCTCGTATAGGTGCGGTGACTGGCAAGGGCCTCGCGGCAGTTATTAAAGAAAACTACAGCCGAAAGCTACTGTATATGTCAGTGCTGATGGTGGTGGTTGCAAATACCATCAATATTGGGGCAGATCTGGGTGCCATGGCTGCCACTACTCAGTTATTTGTAGATCTTCCGTTTGCGACGCTCGCAGTGTTTTACGCAGCACTGGTAATTTTGCTTGTTGTGTTTGTGAAGTATAAAACATATGCCAAAATTCTGAAGTGGCTCGCCATTACCCTGCTCGCATACCCCGTAACAGCACTGCTTGTGGCACAAGATTGGCCAGAAATATTCCGCAGTACATTTACGTTAACACCCGTAATAAATTCTCAAACAATTTATATTTTTGTCGGTATGCTCGGTACCACTATTTCTCCCTACCTGTTTTTTTGGGATACCTCAGAGGTGGTAGAAGAAGAGATTTCTAAACACCGCCTAACTGCTACTGGTAAAGACCCAAAAATTACCAAACATTTTCTAAAAAGTATCAGGCTAGATAATTTTGTTGGTATGACCCTCGCATCTGTTACGGCGTGGTTTATTGTAGTTGCCTGTGCGTCGGTACTGTTTAAAAATGGTATCACCGAAATCAACACTGCTGCTGATGCAGCCAGAGCCCTTGAGCCCCTAGTGCAAGGATTTCCAAATGCTGGCTTAATAGCAAAACTGATATTTTCTGTTGGGGTGATTGGCCTTGGCCTATTGGCAGTACCGGTTCTTGCAGGCTCCTCATCTTACGCAATAAGTGAAACATTTGGCTGGGATGAAGGTTTGTACCGCAAATTCAATCGAGCCCACGGCTTTTACTTGGTAATAATCTTAGCAACACTCGTAGGCCTGGCTATAAACTTTTTAGGAATAGACCCAATCGATGCCCTTATATTCACCGCAGTATTCAACGGAATCGCTGCAGTACCACTATTATTTATGATTTCTCGTGTCGGGAGTAGTAGTCAGATTATGGGACAGTACAAAAATGGAATAGTCTCGAACCTGTTTGTGAGGTTGGCGTTTGTGGTGATGTTGGTCGCAGTGCTCGCTTTGTTTTACTTTACTGTAACGGGCGTGTAACCAGACTATCGTTTTTTGAGGAAGTAGTAACTCATTCCACCTGCGGTGAAAATACTAATTCCGGCGATCATCCAGAACATAAGCGGAGAGGCCTCGTTACCGGGCAAATCGACATTCATGCCATAAAGTCCCGCTAGCATGGTTGGAATCGTCAGAGCAAGCGTTATGACGGTCAGGAGACGTATTGTTTCATTCAGGCGGGTATCCATAACTGCACGGAACGAATCGCGTACATTTGTAATGGTTCGGAGCAGGCTTTTACCCCGAGCAATCAGCTGCTCAAGATCAACTGAAAGATCTTCCACTAAATCAGCGTCCTCTTCATACAAATGCAGCTGTTTACCGCCGAGCAACTTTTCAAGCGCGGTGTTTGTTGGTATCAGTGCATCAAGGTAGTCGTTCAATTTACGTTCATATTCCACCAGGGTAGAAATATCTTTAGGACGCAGCGTGGTTATATCACTGGTTACCCCGCGCATCTGGCGGTTAATAGATGCCACACGTGTTTGATACTGCTTTGTAATTGCCTCCATCATTAAAATGAACAGCCGGGTATGTTGTGTGGTCGGAACGGTAGTATTTTCTATAAATGGCTGCCAGAGACGGCCTAGGGGATCACGACTAATTGTGGTTAGGTATTTATCTTCCAAAACAAACAGTATTGGAGTGGTGAAATCATTAAAATCATCATCGGTATCTGGTAGCCGCGTAATAAAATAAATCTGCTTACCTTCGGTTTCTATGCGAGGCACCTCGTGTGGGTCGAGCGCATCGGTGAGGATATCAGCATCTATCCCCTGTTCTATTAAACGGAGCTTGTCATCTTCATTTGGCTTCTCGCACCGAACCCACATTCCCTGTTCGAGCGTGTCTTGACGACTGATCGTAGGCTGCTGCTGGGTGCTCTTTAGGTAGTTAATCATGTACCCATAGTACCCCATCTTAAGTAGTTCGTATGCACATCTGTTGTCATCTGGTATACTAATAGCCATTATGGAAGATATACTCACCGGTTCAGTTTTGTTGTTTTTGTTAGATTGGGCACTTCGAATATGGTTTTTGTTTTACATCCCAAGAAAACGAGCGCCAAGCTCTGCTATTGCCTGGCTACTACTGGTATTCTTACTTCCGGGTCTTGGAATTTTACTATTCTTCCTTATCGGAAGTCCAAAACTTTCTAAATCTCGCCGTGCAGTGCAAAAAGAAACCGATAAGCTGATCGTTTCTGGTCTCCAGCACTTACCGTCAGAAAAGAATATCTTTAGTGATAACGCCGTACGCTACCAGCCGATTGCTGATCTGGCTCAGGCACTCGGAAAGCTTCCTCCGATGTCTGGTAACACGGCCGAGATATTCCCAGAGTACAACAAGGCAGTTGATGAAATTGTAAAACAAGTTTCACTTGCAAAAGAGTTTGTAAATATAGAATACTTTATTCTCGCCTATGATAAGACTACCAAACCACTGTTTGATGCCATGGAGGCTGCTGTCGCTCGCGGCGTACCGGTTAGGGTTATGTTTGATGCTATGGGCTTCCGGGCGTATCCGAACCGAAAGTTCATGAGGAAGGAACTTACCCGGATGGGGGTAGAGTGGCACTTGATGCTTCCTATTAGATTAGGCAAAAAGTATAACAGGCCTGATCTGCGGAATCACCGTAAAATCGTCGTGATTGATGACGCCGTAGCCTATCTTGGTTCTCAAAATATGATAGACAGAACTTATCACCGTAAAGATGAGATTTATTATGATGAACTCGTAGTAAAGCTCACGGGCCCGATTGTACGGCAGGCAAATACGCTGTTTGCATCTGATTGGCTCGCAGAGACAGGCGAAACGCTTAATAAGCTGGTTTCACCTAAAACACGGCCGTTACCAAAAAAGACTGGCACCGTTCGAGCCCAGATAGTACCGAGTGGCCCCGGCTACGAAGTCTATGGAAACCTACAACTTTTTGCACAGCTGATGTACGCTGCAAAAAAGCGCATTGTTATAACAAACCCTTACTTCATACCTGATGAATCACTCATGGTCGCCTGTCGATCGGCTGCTCAGCGCGGCGTCGAGGTAATCATGATTAATTCTGAAGTGATGGATCAAGCTGCAGTCGGTAACGCCCAGAGGTCATTTTATGAGGAACTGCTTGAAGCCGGTGTGAAAATATATTTGTATAATGCACCAATTTTACTCCATTCAAAGCACCTAACTATAGACGATGACATTGCCGTGATAGGTTCGAGCAACATGGATATCCGTTCGTTCGCACTTGATCTTGAGTGTGTAGTTGTTCTATACGACAAAACGGTCGTAAAAGATCTGCAGAAGGTACAAACAAAAGATCTCAAACGCTCAACCCCGCTCAATCTTAAGCGATGGCAAAATCGCAGCCTCAAGCACAAGTTTATTGAAGGCATCGCTCGCCTCACCTCCGCTATACAGTAGGATTAGTATTGACAAGAATTAACACAAGTGTTATAGTGCTACTATGAATCACGAAATAAAAACAGTCCTGGAAAGAGAAGCCATCAATGGATGACATCCGGAGTATTGGTGTGCGTGAGTTGTCGGCACTCGGCCCAGAGGGACTGAACGATTTAACGCGCAAGATTGATGAAGCTCATCGTCTGCTCGGTGGCGCTGCCACTAACGCAGCAATTGCGCCAGAGGTTATACCCGCAAAACCCCAAGAGTCCTTGGATACCCTTGCTTCTCCCGGGATATTAAACCTAGAGACCATCACGCCACTTCACACGTTTATGTCAGCACACATTGCACGGGCAATCGCTGACCATAACTTGTCGCCCGAATATGAGTTACCGGCCGTAGATACGTTTGCGGAACAGGTTACTCAACTAGCATCTACCTACGAGACGTTTGAGTCTAACCACTGGGACCCTGCAGTTGTATTTGTGCCCCGTGGTTTAGCACCCTCAGATCTGACGGAATTGTTTACAGGGTTTAATCTTGATACAGATGGTCTCCGCGTATCGGAACGAGCCACTATTGCCGATGGCATCGATGATCCAAGAAAAGTCACGTTTTTAAATGATCGTGACGATAGAAAATATACTACACACGGGCCGTACTGGGAGTTGGCTGTGGCGTCTTGTGGGGACTCAGTTCTCTTCCCTAAGCTGACTGCAAAAGGTGAAGGCAAAAATGCCGATGCAATTGTTGAAGCACTACAAAAACTCGGTCTTAGATCTAACGGGTCTTCCGAGTCTCTCATTGAAAGTGCTAGCCCGACTGCCTTGATGTACATTGGCCTACAGTGGCAAAGACTACTTTGCGGTAAGGCGCCACTGGGGTCTGCCCGTAATGATACGTTTGCTGGTGTGATTCTCAAAGAGAAGATTAAAGATACACGCAGAGTAACTGCTGACGGAAATCAAGAGATGACACTGAGCGGTGAGTGGATGAACAATAGCACTGAGCTGCGTATTGCAACAGTCGGTACAAACTATTCAGAGTACATGCTCTGGGGCGTTAACCCTATGATCCGCGCTCGAGACCTTGATTTGAAGTAGACTGCACGCACACAGGAACCTCTACGGTAGCATAGCCAGATTAAAAGTATTGACAAAAACATATTATTATGCTAATGTTATTACACTTGGCTTGTATTTTATATAACCAAGCACCTTTAAATTGCTCTCTGTTACTCCTTATTGTAATCGGACTTTTGCTTATATAAAATACAGGCAGTGGTCCGACTACAAGCGATCGCAAGATCAAGACAAAGGAGCACCATGCACACCGTAACCAAAGAGACCGTTCGCGTCATGCAGATCATCACGATCGGCGGGCACGTCGCGTCTGAAGAGGTCATCTGGATCGGCGACGATCTGGACGAGCTCGATAGGCAGTACCCACCGAGCGAGATCTCCGGAGCTGACCCGTTGGGTCAAACCGAGATCGATGACGGTCACATCGTCACAAAGCACCGCTTCGAGGAGTTCGAAGACGGTCGGTGGCTGGAGATCGAAGATCCCCGCCTCGAGGATGACGGTCCGATGACCAACCGCGAGGCCGCCATCGACGCCGAGAACCGCCGTCGCTACCCCGGTGACTACCTCGTTGAAGAGGCTCGGTGCCGCGGCTGCGATCGCTACATCAGCGATTGTGGCGGCTGCTAGGTCACAGACACAGAGAGCTCCCAGGAGTACGAACAGCTTGAGCGCACTTGTGCGATCATTCTTAGTACCATTCCTGGCAGTTCCCAAGCGCAGTATTATTTTACTGCTTTTAGGAACTGTACTTATGCTTGAGTAGAAAAAACAGAGGTGTATACTGGTGTTATGAGTATGTGGAAAGACCTATTTAGCATTTATCAATCAGTACAAGCTGATGAGGATGCTGAGGCTGCGGTTGATTCACTTGTAAAAAAAGCTGAAGTCGGCGCTACCGCTGACGAAAAAAATGATGATTCGACCGAGGGTGAACAGAGGTCGGTGTATGTATTTGCCTATATTGATGACGGCAAGGGTAATATTAGTAGAAATATTGCAGTAGAAGACCGAATAACACTTCTCGAACTGAAGAACCAAGAGCTTGAGTTCCGATATAATCGTCTTTTGGAACAGCTTGATGAGGCCGAGACCGACGAACAAGACGAAGACTAGTTTGTCAGATCGACATTACGAATAGTGATCTCGCCGGTATTAGTGACACTAATGAGTGAAATTCGAACAGGGTCCTTTGTTTTTGGGTCAAGGTAGATTACGCT
>JBGSPG010000061.1:0-3203 GCA_041738725.1 Saccharimonadales bacterium (SeqCode) | reverse complement strand
CCGCATACAAGGTTATTTTTGAAGAAGATATACACAACCCCCTAATCATCACCGGAGATGAGGTGAAAGACACCAAGACTTTCAACGCCATAGAGTCAGGAGCAGGAAGTGCTCTGACTACATATATAGACAAAGCTGAAGAAACATATAAACTCGCCACAGAAACTTTCCTCTACACAAACTTTAGAAGTTATGTACCATTCATGAAGCCAAGCATTATAAAACGACTACCCCGGATGGCTGCAATGGGACTACGAACAATTAATAGTTACGTGAGTTCATACGTGCAGGATGATAAACTAAAAAAAATACTCCAGTACCCAATGGTATTTTTGGGAACTTCTCCGTATAGCGCCCCCGCACTATACCAACTTATGAGCTATCTTGATTTTAGGCAGGGTGTGTACTACCCGTATGGCGGTATGTATACCATTATTGATGCCATAGCAAAAAAAGCAGAACAGCTCGGTGTCAAAATACATAGTTCGAGTCCCGTAAAACAGATACTTGCGAGCAATAATAAAGCGACGGGGATACTACTTGAAGATGGCACTACGGTGCAGGCAGACAGTATCATTTCAAACGCAGATCTGCACTTTACCGAAACCAAGTTACTCCCGGAAGTTGCACAGACGTACCCAGAAAAATACTGGAGTAAAAAAACTGCGAGTCCTGGTGCGATTCTATTCTATCTGGGTGTAAAAGGTGTAGTACCTGAACTAGAACACCACACTCTTTTATTTACAAAAGACTGGAGGCACAACTTCGATTCAATTTTTAAAACCAAGCAGTACCCACACCCTGCATCAATCTACATATGCAGAGCCAGTGCTACCGATAGAACGGTTGCACCAAAAGGACATGAAAACATATTCATTCTTGTACCTGTGCCTGCTGATGAAACTATTTCTAAAAAAGATACTGCTATGCATGCAGAACGTTACCTTGACCAAATCATCGAGATGACTGGCATTAAAAACCTCAGAGAAAGAATAGTTTACAAAAAAGTTGTTGGACCGGCCGACTTTGCTGAAGATCTGAACGCCTGGCACGGAAGTGCACTTGGGCTCGCCCACCCACTCCTTCAGAGTGCACTCTGGCGACCTCAAAATAAAAGCAAGAAGCTGAAAAACCTCTATTATGTTGGTGGTAATACTATACCCGGCATTGGCTTACCAATGTGCCTAATTAGCAGCGAGCTCATTTACAAGCATCTTACAAACGACACTTCTGCAGGGCCAGTCACATCCATAGAGCAGATCAAAAATGAGGATCATAATGCTGCAATATAGCTATATTTTGAGCCTAGTTCTATCTCTCTCTGGGTTGATGCTGATTGACCAGCGGTTCAAGCTTGCGTTTTTTTATGATAGAAAGCGAACAATTTACACACTTGGATTTTCGATTCTACTATTCTTAGTATGGGACATGCTTGGCATCGGCTTGGGTATATTTTTTGTAGGCAACTCAGTGTACGATACGGGCATACTGCTACTTCCTGAACTCCCGATCGAAGAACCCGTTTTCCTACTACTCCTGTGCTACACGACATTAATTATATTCAGATACCTGGAGACAAAATGGCAACGTACATAATTCTAAACCTTATCGTCCTTGTGATACTACTAATTGTCACCTTACGAATAGTTTCACATGTTCCAAAAAAACTGCTGGTAACTTTATTGGCTATTCTTCTTGTATTAACCGCCTTATTCGATTCACTTATTGTTGGTAGCGGCATTGTTGCATACAACTCTGAGCGTATACTTGGACTGAGGATAGGACTGGCACCAGTTGAAGACTTCTTCTATAGCTTCGCGGCAGTCCTGGTGGTCATATATATTTGGAAGCAGAAAGGTCATTATGAAGGAAAAAATTAAACAGTTAGTCGTATCGTCACGGCCAATCTCTTGGGTGAATACTACATACCCCTTTGCACTTGCCTACTATCTTACGGGTGGATTGGTTGATACTACACTAATTATCGGAACGATCTATTTTCTATTCCCCTACAACGCACTAATGTACGGAATTAACGACGTCTTTGATTACGAATCTGATATTTTAAACCCACGCAAGGGTGGAGTTGAGGGTGCCAAGCTGAAAAAGAAATACCACTCGTTTATACTCGCGAGTGCTGTACTGCTCAATATTCCATTTCTGATATTTCTAATGGTTCAAGGATCTCTACAAAGTTCTGTAGTTTTAGCGTTCGTCGTATTCATGGTTGTTGCCTATAGCGCAAAAGGCCTACGATTTAAGGAAAAACCTTTTCTTGATTCGGCGACATCAAGTATCCACTTTGTCGGGCCGGCCATATACGCGCTGTCACTAACAGGATGGCAAGATAGTTACACTCCCTATATTATAGCCTTCTTTTTCTGGGGCATGGCAAGCCACGCATTCGGTGCGGTACAAGACATATTGTTCGATAAAGAGGCAAACATTGGCTCAATCGCTACCGTTATTGGCGCCCGCTGGACGGTAAGATTTTCAGCTGTGCTCTATGGCCTCAGTGGAATACTATTGGTCACACAAGGACAATCCTTAGTACCAATTGGACTTTGTAGCATACTGTACATAGTCAGCATAGCGCCATATTTGTCTATTAGTGAAACTGACTCTGCCTCTACAAATGTAGGCTGGAAACGGTTCATATGGCTCAATTGGTTTACGGGGTTTGTAATTACAATCGTTACGATACTGAGTCTAATCTAGTTTTTTTTAGATAGTCGACTATCGGTTGTTGTATATGCTTCAACTGATCTTTACTCCACCAGGAGTAGGTATTCTCATGATCTTCTTCTAGTTCTTGCACATATTGGTCCCAGCTCATCCACTTACAATCACTAACTTCTGAGGGATTTTGCAGTGGTTCCCCAATTGACTCAGCTATATAAATAGGACACTCTTCGTGTTCTATTATGCCCTTGAATGGAGGGGTTTTATATCTATACTTCGTAACAATACAAATGGGATGATTAACGGACATACCGAGTTCATACTGAACACGGCGGCGTATGGCGTCTACATCTGTTTCCCCTGGTGCCGGGTGTCCACATGCAGAATTTGTCCAAACACCTGGCCATACCTTTTTACTGTCTGCTCGCTTTGTTACGAGTAGCTCACCTTTTGTATTAAAGATATAACAAGAGAATGCTTTGTGTAGCGGTGTATTTGCATGATGGGTACTAAACTTTTCT
>JBGSPG010000071.1:0-6906 GCA_041738725.1 Saccharimonadales bacterium (SeqCode) | reverse complement strand
CTAGGCTCTGGGGTCTTGAGTTGACCAGTGGTATTCCCAGCAGTATCGGTGGTGGTGTTATGGGTAATATAGCCGCGTATGGGCAGCAGGTCAGTGACACACTGGAATGGGTTGAGGTTATTGCGATAGATTCGCAAATCGTAACTCGCATCCTAGCTTCTGAATTGAAGTTTGGGTACCGCTACAACTCACTTACGGAGCGCCCGAATTGTATTGTTCTCAGAGCAGCCTTCAAGCTATCGAGCGTACCTACCCAACAACTAGAATATGGTTCTGCACTTCGTATTGCCGAAGATTTGAAGCTCAGTACAGAAACGCTTACTGATCGTCGGACAATTATTTTAGAAGCACGAAAACATGCGGGCTCGTTGTATGATCCAAATCAAAAATCGAATAGTTATACCGCGGGTTCATTTTTTAAGAACCCTATTGTGCCGATCGATATTGCTAAAAAAGTAATCGCCTTCGACGAGACTAAAAAGTCTGCTGAGGTCCTACTACGGCAGAACCAAATACACGGCGGTAGTGACCATCGAGTTTCAGCAGCGCATGTTCTACTAGCAGCAGGTTTTACGCGCGGTCAAAACTGGGGTAATGTTCGTTTACACCCCGAGCATATTCTAAAGATTGAAAATATTGGCAGTGCCTCTGCGCAGGAAATTTATGATGTTGCGCAGCTCATTATCAAAACCGTGAAAGAAAAACTAAACATCACACTAGAGCCAGAGGTACAGTTTTTAGGTGACTTTACTGGATGATACAATAGGCTCATGTCTATGAATATTCAGCTGGTACTGTATGCCATTCCCGCACTTGTAATTGCCATCTCTCTGCATGAAATGATGCACAGTGTTGTTGGCTACTGGCTTGGTGATGATACCGCCCATGAGCATGGCAGACTTACCCTAAATCCACTAAAGCACATAGACCCACTCACCACAGTTGCCTTACCGTTAGTACTTGTACTGATTGGCCTGCCGCCATTTGCCGCTGCGCGACCAGTTCCAATTAACATGCACAGACTCAAATTTGAAGAATTCGGCATGGCACTGGTTGGTCTTGCCGGCCCGTTCACTAACCTACTGATTGCAATATTCTGTGGTGTAATACTGCGGTTTGTAGGTTTTGAAGGTTGGTTTGGCCAGTTCTTACTAATTAACGTTTCTATTAACACCGGCTTGTTTGTATTTAATATGATCCCATTCCCACCGCTCGACGGATCTCGCGTTTTATATGCACTCGCCCCAGAAGCTGTCCAAAAAGTTATGATGCAAA
Source organism: Saccharimonadales bacterium (SeqCode) (assembly GCA_041738725.1). GTDB lineage: Bacteria > Patescibacteriota > Saccharimonadia > Saccharimonadales > UBA7683 > JAGOUG01. The sequence goes on along the minus strand of JBGSPG010000071.1, from coordinate 5,631 downwards.
TCGAGCGCCTAGGCTTCACCGCAATACTCTTTTTTATGTTTGTCATATTCCCCTTTATCGGCCCAGCAATTGTCCGCGTTCAAGAAACAATCCTGCGAATAATTTTAACGTAATCTAAATAAACTCAACTTACCTCACCCGTCGGTCTATGTCCGTCATCCCGTGCACCGACACGGGATCCAGTAAGAAATAAATTAACTTCCCGCCGCAACTACGTAAAAACCCGAAACGAAGGTGCTACTCATCACCCTGCTGCCGAGGACGTGTTTGAGCGAAGTGAGTCCCGCAGGCTACAGAGTGATGGGTAGTGCTGTAGTATCGAGTGTTTTATATCTAGTTGCTGTTTTGTCTCGCTTTTCGAAAAGCGAGGGAGGAAGAAGCCGGAGACATGGATTCCCAGTCAAGCTGAGAATGACAAGAGCAGGAAAGAAGAGTGGTTGAAATGTAGTCTAATGGATCCCGGATCAAGTACGGGATGACAACCGGAAAGAAGCCAGAGACATAGATCCGCCGGCTGGCGGATGACAGAAGGCTGGTTAGTTTAGCTATCGCTTGGGAGTGGGAATTGTGAGCAGAATTCTATTACCTGATGGTGAAGATTCTCGAGCTTTTTAGCATCAGAGCGAGCTTCAATTGCTTGGCGCATCCAAACTGCAAGCTGGGGCATATCTTTCACCTTCATACCACGTGAAGTAATAGCAGGTGTCCCAAGACGGATACCACTTGGTCTAAATGGTGGCAATGTATCATCTGGAATCGCATTTTTATTAAGTGTTAAACCGATGGAATCAAGCACCGTCTCAGCCTCTCCCCCGTCTATACCAAATGACGAATGCACATCAACGAGCATAAGGTGATTATCGGTTCCGTTTGTAACAAGCTTGAAGCCTTCGTACATAAGTGCCTCTGCCAGTGACTTTGCATTATCTACTACTTGCTGGGCATACAGCTTAAACTCTGGCTGGAGCGCCTCTCCGAAGGCCACAGCCTTAGCAAGCGTGTTGTTCATGTGTGGGCCACCCTGATAGCCCGGGAATACACTTCTGTCTATCAGCGTCGGTAGATTCTGCAACGTTTTTTCTGGAGCTTTCAGCGGGTTACCAACAGTGCCTTTTGTTAAAATCATACCCCCGCGTGGGCCACGAAGGGTTTTATGAGTTGTAGTCGTCATTAAGTGGAAGCCATACTCAAGCGGGTTCTTCGCTACGCCACCAGCAATTAAGCCAGCGACGTGCGCCATATCTGCCATTGCCATGGCATCAACTTCGTTGGCAATATCAACAAATTTTTGGTAATCGAGCTCTCTTGGATACGCCGAGAAGCCGGCAAGAATTATTTTTGGCCGGTGCTTCAAGGCCATCTGGCGCAGCTCATCGTAATCAATCTCGCCAGTCTCTAAATCTTTAATACCGTATCTGACAAAGTTGAATATTTTGCCTGCGGCAGTTATTGGATGGCCGTGTGTTAGGTGCCCACCATGATCAAGACGCATACCAAGAACAGTATCGCCCGGATCTAACCACGCGTGATAGACCGCCATATTTGCAGGTGCGCCAGAGTGGGGCTGTACGTTTGCATGATCAGCACCAAAAAGCTGCTTAGCACGATCGATAGCGAGCTGTTCAACCTGATCAGTATTTTCTTGCCCACCATAATAGCGCTTACCTGGGTAGCCCTCTGAATACTTATTTGTGAAGACTGAACCAAGCGCTTCAAGCACATCTCTGCTGACATAGTTTTCTGAAGGGATGAGCTCGAGCCCCTGACGCTGTCGGAGTTCTTCTGCCTCTACGAGTTTTTGTAATGTTTTATCTGATAATGCCATATCGCTCCTTACTTACCTATCTATCTGTCATCCTGAACTTGATTCAGGATCCATGCCTTATGTTCTCACCGAATAGATCGTGTCTAAGCTATACCTTAAGTATACCAACCACGAGTGATTTATTATATAGATTAGATCCTGAATCAAGTTCAGGATGACAAAGCACCCTAGTACCCAGTACCTAATCCCTATTCCCCAACCTCCCTATATCACATGTGATATGATTATTTGTATGCATGAATACCAACAAAAAATTGGTGAGCTCGTCTCACGGGTTCGAAGTCAGAGGGGTTTAACACAAAAAGAACTTGCCGATAAACTCGGGACATCACAGAGCGCAATTAATAGAATTGAAGCTGGCAAACAGAACATTACACTAGAAATGCTTGCTAGAATTTCAGACGTACTTAACAAAGAACTCATCAGCCTTGGTAGTAACGTAGTCAGCCTAAAGGTTGATGGCGGCCATAAACTTAAGGGCTCGATAGATGTAAAAATCAGCAAGAATGCGACCGTTGGTTTACTCTGTGCCGCAATGATGAACAAGGGCACGACAACCCTCAAAAAGGTGCCTAAGATTGAAGAGGTCTATCGTCTGATAGAAGTTATGGCAAGCATTGGTATAAAAATTGATTGGCTTGAAAACGGCGATCTGTTTATAGATCCACCAAAAAAATTACAGCTCGATAAAATCGATGTCAAAGCCGCCAAGCGTACACGAAGCATTATTATGTATTTGGGGGCGCTCATGCACGGCTACAAAAGTTTTAAACTCCCCTATGCTGGAGGTTGTAAACTTGGCAAACGAACAGTGACACCACATTTATACGCGCTTGAAGAGTTTGGTGTTCAGGTTGCAACCACAAACCATAACTACCAAGTTACGGTTTCTAAGAAACCGCCGGGTGAAGTCACTCTGTATGAGATGGGTGAAACCGTAAGTGAAAATGTACTGATGGCTGCCGCACTTACCCAAGGAACAACCATTATCCGTAACATCAGTAGTAACTACATGGTGCAAGATATGTGCTACTTCCTAGAGGCCTGTGGCGTAAAAATTCAAGGTATTGGTACTAACACACTTACCATACACGGTGTGTATGAAATTAATAAAGCCATAACCTACGCGCCTGCAGAGGACCCAATAGAAGCGTTTAGTTTTATTTCTGCAGCCATTACTACCAACTCTAAAATAACCGTCAGACGTTGTTCAATTGATTTCTTACGCGTAGAGCTACTCCGATTGCAGAAAATGGGCTGTAAGTTCAAAATCAGCCCACCGTACAAGGCTGAAAATGGTAAAACTGATTTAGTAGATATAACTACACTAGATTCGAACAAATTGACTGCTCCAGAAGACAAAATTCACGCCCTCACACACCCCGGCATAAATATGGATAACCTCCCCTTCTTTGCTCCGATAGTAGCCAGAGCAAAGGGAACAACACTCATTCACGACTGGAGTTATGAAGACAGAGCTTTGTATCTGACAGAGCTCCGCAAGCTTGGAGTAGATGTAAAGCTAGCCGATCCGCATCGTATTTACATCACCGGACCAACAAAGTTTGAACCAGCCGATATTAACTGCCCACCGGCCCTTCGCCCTGCCGTGATCATCCTGATCGCAATGCTAGCGGCACCCGGTACCAGCATCCTCCGCAACATCTACTCAATCTCACGTGGCTACGAAGACTTTGCCGAACGCCTCAACACACTCGGTGCCCAAATCACAATCCTCAAAGATATTTAATACATCTCACGCAATGCGACTCTCTCGTTCAAATAAAACAAGAGGTGATAGTAATTAATCATCAAGCGGTAGCACTGGAGTTCATGCTTGCTAGTAAATGAGGAGTAGTTACACCTATTCTTGGCAGTTGGGGGGTAGTGGCTAAATAGTCCGAGGAAAAATCATTACCTGTGTCTTCTAGAAATATAGTCTGTTAATTGGTGCCACGTTTATAGACGTAGTAAAACTGTTCCCCGACATCAATCCGAACCGTGTTACACACTAGTATGGTGCTTATACCGTACCAAGTAAATTTCTACTTCGAGGTCAAACCTCTCAATCTAGCTGTATTGCCATCCGCCCCAGTCGACTCGGCAATTACCACTTCCCCAAACCCACGTACCATATCTGTACTGTTGCATTGTAAATATACTCCAACCACGATCCCTCGTCTCGTATTTACGTCTTCTGTTAAGACATTCTCTTTTCTTAGCCGCCCAATCTGTTGAGCTACCACCGCCGCCTGTATTTGTACATACCCCATTTACAGATCTCGATGATTGACCGTATAGGGATTTGCATATGGCATCTTTCTGAGCTTGGGTAGTTCCGCTGCCACCGCTACCACCGCCGCCTCCGCCACTACCGCCGCCACCACTACCGCCGCCACCGCCGCAATCGGAGCGTCCAGCTGCCCTACAAGTCTGCGGACCCCATACACCATCTACGGATATTCCACCCACGCAGCCTTGGAAAGCCCTGATTGCAGAACTACTACTACCGCTGCTCACCGTTCCACATCCGCCGCCTCCGCCGCCACTACCACCGCCGCCAGATGATGGTGGAGGAGGGGGAGTACCACAACCGTCTACAGAGCCGTTGTAGTCCGTGCCTGAATTACACTGCTTTTGGTACTTTGTCTCTGCGGTTTTGTAAAGAACATCTATCTGCTTAATCAGGTTGTTTAGATCTGTGCTTATTCCTGTAGCAGACCCTACGTATACCTTGGTTTTATCACACTCAGTTTTCACCTTAGAGTCTGAGATGTCTGGCGAGTAAGCGGCTATTGCTGCAGCATCGGCACAAAACTTCTGTGCTTCAGCATCAGCAGCCTTAACCTTTTGAGTTGGGGTGCTGACTTTCGCTAGATAGTCTTTAATAGTCTTTTGATTTGCAGCCATTGCACTCAGATCAGAGCGAGATATTCTAGATTTAGTGGAGGAAGATTTAGCAGCATCTCGATTACTTTTGCTATTTTCTACATACCTTGAAATGGGTGTATATTGAGCTTTTGCTTCATTCACCTTAGTAGAAGCACTATACAAGTTAACATCCTGCTTCTTCTGAGCAGTTGGTATAACCACCACTTCCGGCGTAGTACTCAAACTCACAAAGGTTGCAAAACCAGCAGATTGAGCTTTCAGTGCCTCTGAGTTCGTAGCAAACTGAGCAAGGACATCTTTCCTGGCGAGTTTGTTAGTGTCTAGCTGACCTTGCCAGTACGCTATACCAGCGGTATCTCCGGGTCGGGCGAACAACGATGTGTACATCTGTTCTACGAATGCTTTGTTATCTGGTCGGCCCATTTTTGTGGCGGCCTGCGCAGGTGTTAACTTGGGGTTAGCAACGGCCGCGAAGTTGTTTAGCACATCTTGCTTAGTCTTCTTTTTGGTATCTAACTGACCTGTCCAATATGCGATACCGGCATCATCACCCCTAGTTTTACCCAGTACGTTTTGGTACAACTTTGCTACATAATCACTATTAGAAATAGCGCCGAAGTTTGCTTCGTTACCTGCCAGCATTTGTTCTGCTACCCGAGACGGCTTAGTTCTGTCACCAGCAAGCTGTTGGGTCCAGAACTTATAGCCAGAAGGATCCGGGTTACGCCCAAAGACAGCCTGGTAGTACCTATAGGTAAGTGCTTCTGCACTCGTTTTAACACAGTCACTGTCTTTATTCGTAGCAATTTTTGTTTTATCAAACTTTGTACCGGGTGTTGTTCCGGCACACTGATTTACACTGTACTGATACTTATATGTCGCCGTACCAGCAAAACTTTGGAATACCAAAAAAC
>JBGSPG010000011.1:0-11051 GCA_041738725.1 Saccharimonadales bacterium (SeqCode) | reverse complement strand
ATTTTCGCCATGCTACGTATGCGATTGCTTCCCAAAACCTCGAATAAACATTTCCGGCCGTATCCACCCGAACGTGGCTACACCATACCAAACGAGCTGGATCCTTCTCCTGTTGTTTCAATACATAGTCCAAAGAGTTCTTACCGATGAACACGCGCGTATCAACATATAACAAATGGTCATACTTGGCAGTATCTGCTCCTCTTTTTCGAGCTAAAAATCTACCCGAATTATCTTGAGAGATTATTTGAATTTTTTCTTTTCTATCATTTGCGTATTTCTTCACCACCTCAACCGTATCATCCGTAGAGCCATCATCAATAATAATGATCTCGTAGTTATTGACCCTTGCGGTTCGTACGGCTTCGATAATTTTATCCAAAGTTTCTGGTAGCCATTTTTCACCATTGTATGTGGGGATAACGACACTTATTGGTATGTGGCTATGGGGTTTTCCTGACATCTTAATACATTCTCTAAAGGCTTTGAATACTATCGGGGAGTGCACGCTTCGATGCTATTATATTAATGTAGCTCTTTTTCTTCAAATCATCCATTGTAAATGGATCAAGTCTGCCCGCCTTTTCATCAAGGCCATACAGATATTTGAACCCCTTTAACATGCCAGCCAACTCATCTATGCTTGAACAATTATTAACATCTGTCTTATTGTATTCGAAAAAAAGTATCTTTGTCTTCTTTAGTATGCTTTTTGCCCCCCTAAAAACTATTGGCTCGTACCCTTCGACATCGACTTTCAATATTGAAATCTTATCTACCTTTGACAATTCTTTATCTAGCGAAACTACATCTACTTCTATTTCGCCCTCTACCTCATGGTTCGATTTATTGATTAATGAGTGTGTACCTGTGCTATTCTTTGCTAAGAATAAACTTAGCTTACCCTTTTTCTCACCAACAGCCTTCTGAATGGGCTTTACGTTTGAGCAACTATTAAGCTGGAGGTTGTGTTTTAACAAATTATAGTTGCCGGGTTCTGGCTCGAAAGCATAAATACGGCCCTTGTCTCCTACTACCTTTGAGCCAATTATAGAATAAATGCCAATGTTTGCACCTACGTCTATTATTGTATCCCCCGGACGCGCTAGAGCCTGGAATATAGCAATTAGCTTATTCTCATAATTTCCATTTAGCATACTCGGTAGTATTGTGAAGTCTCGCGTCGATGCTTTGAATTTAGCACCCTGGAAATCAACAACTGTGAATTCTTTATTTCCCATAGACCAAAAAAATAACTTCTTATATAGAATATTTGTTATTTTCATTCTATGTATTGGTGTATTGTAAAATAATCTTTTTCCTGTATCTATCAATTGCAAGACAAGTTTCTGACTTTTACTATTGGTGGACATATAAAACCTTAGTATTCCTTCCTTAATTATTAAATCATACAGGATAATTGGGCTCGCGTCATGCAAATAGTTTAGAATGGTTGTATATGAAAAAGGGCACATCATTCATTATATTCTTTATTTTTAGCATAGCGGCAAGCTTCCTAAATTATCTTACATACCCTATTTTATCCAGACTACTCCAAAGCGCAGAGTTTATAAATACTACCGTTGCCCTTTCGCTCCTTTCGCAGATGTCAATGTTTCTCTCTTCAATAGTCGCCCTTACAATTGGTCTTACTAAGGAGGGGTCCGAGAGTTCAGCGAAGAAAACAATAGAACAGCTTCAACAGGAGCTTATGTTAATTTTCCTGGCGCTCATATTGCTATTTCTAGGATCATCAGTATTTATATTCAAGCCAATTAGTCTTGAAGCATCATTTGCTATACCAATATCAATAATGCTTCTACTTTCTATACCAATATCAATATATTCGGGGTATATGAACGGAAAAGGCAAGCTTGTTAAACTAGCAGCAATTGCCTTGATTACATCTTCCCTGCAACTTCTACTCGCTGTGATTGCGGCATCAGTAAGTGGTAACGGGCTAGTCTCGCTACTGGGCATGACAATGGGCCAGGTAGTGGCACTCTGTCTTATTTTGTTCTTATTTAAATCTGATAACTTACCTCGAGTCTCTATACAAATTAAAAACAGAAGCCTCGCTAGAACCGTAGAAATGCAAGCTCTCATAAAATACACTCTCTTCGCCTCAATCGGAGTACTGCTCATTAACATATTGCAGATCTCAGACCTGCTTATATTCAAAGCACGGCCGAATGACGTAATTATGTACACCGATATATACATAATCAGCAGGGTTGTGTTCTTTGCTGGAATAATTTTCATCTGGCCGCTACTTGCTAAGGTTGATATAGAGGATAGGCATAAAAATATAAAACCACTTGCACAGTTTGCTGTGCTTGTCTCGCTCATGGGAGCTGCCGCTATAACCTTCATGGCTATTGAAGGCGAACTTATCACTAAAACACTTTTCGGCACAGCCTACCCACAAGTCACACTAACTCAAGTAAGCAGCTATGCCATTATCTTCAAGTGTCTGTTTTTAATACTCACAGCACTTACACTCTATTGCATAGTGATTCGCAGCTATCTTGCGTTTTGGGTCCCACTAATAATTGCGGCTGGCATCACCACGCTCGCTTGCATGACAAGTGTCGCAACGCCTCAGCTCAACATACTTATAATATTAAACCTGACTGCCTTTAGTGGTGTTGTGTTCTTTTTAATAGGCTTGGGTATCGAGGAGAGAAAAAGATCTACACAACTTACACAAGAGAGTTGAGGACATCTCTTGTCACAAGCGCGTCTTCATACTGGCCAACATATGCCACCTGAGTCGTATTTGTTTTCTTCGTATAGCCACTAAGGATACTCCTTGCAAAGCTTTCCGAGTCACCCATTTTTATATATTCAGGAAAATCACTAAATATGCCTCGGTAGTGTTCTATTTCATAGCAGAAGCAATGACACCCGGCATATAAGCCCTCTGCTAGCGCAATTCCCCATCCCTCCTCGTAGCTAGGGAATAAAAAGAACTGGGCGGACTTCATCAGTTTGTACTTCTCAGTCTTATCTATAAAACCCATCAGTTCAATGTTACGCCCGCCGAATTGATCAATTTTTTGTTCTAATATCTCTCTATGGGGTCCATCACCTATTACAATAAGTCTAAACTTTGGATGCTTAAGACTGACGGACTTCGCTATATCTACAAGATCTAGTATTCCTTTTTGTGTGGTAAGCCTCCCGACAAACACGGCTAGGTTTGGGTCCCTTTTGGCGTTAGTGACAGCGTCAATCTCCTTAGTATTTATACCCGCATGTGCAACAACAATCTTTTTGTTTGGAAATCTCTTAGTGAGTTGATTCTTAAGCTCGATATTACCGACGAGTACAGTATTGAACCGCCATCTGATTATTATAAGAGATGCGGCCTGTTCAAGCCTCGCAAGTATAAACCTAACTTTAGCTTTGTATGTGGTTGCGCTACGCTTAGGGATTAAGTGAAATAGTATAACCGCTCTGTTGTCAGCCCTGCAAAATGTAGCAGGCAGGATATCACACACAAATGGCGAAGACGCTAAAACCACATCATGCCGTTTAAATAGCCTTTTGGTAATGATTAGGTGGAAGATTGATTTAACAGCACGGACAAGATACAACAAGACTATACCGGAGTTGCTGTTTGTGGAACGATTATCTGTAGTATAGACAACGTCCGCTTCGTTCTCTGAAAGCAGGTCTTGTGCTTGAGCAGACAAGACTACGGATAACTTGTTATCCGAAAGAGAAATCAGTTTTTTAATATATACATCACCTCCACTAACCTGTTGTGTTGTCATTCCGTTCCAAAATAGTAATATATCTTTCAATCGTTAGTCCGTTTACCTGATTTAGTATTACTACAATTTAGCATAATATCCATTTTGCGCTAGAACGGTATATAATACTATAGTAATTGGATTATGGAGTTTAGATGTCAGGTAGTTACAGAGTCCCATTGATTAGTATCATCATCCCCGCCTTTAATGAGGCTGAAAGTTTGGTATGGCATCACAAAGAGATGCAGAAGTACCTTGATAAAAATAGTCTCGACTATGAATTCTTGTATATCAATGATGGCAGCAGTGATGGCACATTAGATATTCTTAAGAAGCTCTCGAAGAATGATCCAAAAACTCACTTTATATCTTTTTCTCGTAACTTTGGGAAAGAGCCTGCGACCGCTGCAGGAATAGCAAAGGCGAAGGGTGATGTTGCGTTAATAATAGACGCGGACGGCCAGCACCCCATAGAACTTCTTGGTACCTTTCTTGAGAAGTATCAAGAGGGCTATGAGGTTGTTGCCGGAGTTCGCGCAAGTAATATTGGCGAAGGCCCCGTAAAGAAATATGGTTCAAAATTATTTTACACACTGCTAAAGATTGTAAGCGGGAAGGATGGTGTTCCTGGATCTACTGACTTCAGACTGATAGACCGAAAGGTCATGAACGCCTTCAACGACATGACTGAGCGTAACCGAGTTACGCGCAACTTAATTGACTGGCTAGGCTTCAAAAGAATAGAGATCCCGTTCGATGCGAATGAGCGCCATGCAGGCGAAGCAACATATTCAGTACGTAAGTTATTCACCTTGGCACTTAATGGAATCATTGGCCACACCACTCGACCGCTTAAGTTTATTGCTGCACTAGGCGGTATCATATCATTGGTATCCGCAGTAGCCTTAATAGCAATGGTGACAGAGAAGTATATTTTGAATGATCCTTTAGGTCTCTCTATAAGTGGTGTTGCAATTCTTGCTGTATTTATAAGCTTTTCAATAGGGGTCGTCTTAATATGCCAGGGTCTTTTAGCCTTATATCTAGAGAGCGTTTACCATGAAACACAAAATCGACCACTGTACGTTATCAGCGAAGAAGCATAGATGCGCATAGTTTGGTTCTCTTGGAAGGATATAAATCACCCCGAAGCAGGAGGTGCTGAGCTAGTCTCAGATCATATCCGCAAAAACTTATCTGCAAATGGCCACTCAGTAATACTGATAACCGCACGATATAGAAACAGCAAAAAATATGAAGCTGTCGACGGCATAGAAGTCTTACGCTATGGCGGTAAATACAGTGTATACGCTAAGGCGAGAAAACAGTATAGGGGGGTTCTGGAAGATGGCCCCGTGGACTTAGTTGTTGATGAAATGAATACACTACCGTTCTTTGCAGGTTTCTATTCTGGTGATGTACCACGAATACTCCTAACCTACCAACTTGCGCGCAAAGTGTGGTTTTATCAAATGGTATTCCCCCTGTCTCTGGTGGGGTATATTCTTGAGCCTCTCTATCTTAAGCTTATTTCAGGAAGATATAATTTGATATTAACGGAGTCTGAAAGTACCAAGTGCGACTTGCAAAAGTATGGTTTTAATCAAGACGCAATTAGGGTATTCAAAGTTGGAATGGAACTTGAGCCACTTCGAGCGCTAGGATTGAAAAAAGTATCTGGAAATATTCTCTTTCTCGGGGCACTACGCCCAATGAAGCGCCCACTGGAGGCTGTGAGGGCCTTCGAGCACGCGAGAGAAAGGATGCCCCGTCTGCGCTTAAAAATTGCTGGTGATACTTCTGGTAAGCACGGAAAAAAGGTGTTGGATTACATAAATAAGTCAAAACATAAAAGTGCGATCTCAGTACTCGGAAGAGTAAGCGGTGACGATAGGATAAATCTACTAAAAAATTCCGACATTATCCTAGTTACCTCTGTTAAAGAAGGATGGGGCCTCATAGTAACCGAAGCAAACAGCCAGGGCACTCCGGCTGTTGCCTATAATACCGATGGTTTGAGGGACAGTATTATTGATAATGAGACAGGGCTACTAGTTGATGACGGCGATAACAAGAAGATGGGTAACACTATTTGCGAATTACTGCTTGATGCTTCAAAATATAAGTACCTTCGGACAAACGCGTATAGCCATAGTAAGCAGTTCACATTTAGTAATTCATATAATGATTTCATAAATGCCGTAAAGAAAGTTGTAGATGAGAAAAAAGCAAATTAAAGTATTCGTAGATGCAGAAGTACTTACGTTATCGCACTTTAGTGGTATTGGCCACTATACAGCCTCTCTGTTAAAGGCACTCGATAATCTTCTCTATCTAGACGAGTACTCACATCTAAAGGTTACGCTTGGTGTTCCGTTCAGAGATGCCCACAAGCTTGGTAAATACGAATTCGCAAACTTTGGTGTACGGAAAATACCTCTAACGCCCAGGCATGTTACAGGGCTTAAGCAGCACAGATTACTACCACCTATCGATTTAATTTTTGGGAAGCAGGTTTATATATTCCCCAATTATAGTTCTTGGCCAACACTTTTTAGTAAGTCAATTCCGGTTATTTATGATCTCTCATTCATCAAGTTCCCCCAGTTCGGTGATGAAAGAAATATGAAGTTCCTTCAAGATCAGGTTAAAAAGTCGGTGCAACGATCAAAAAGAATAATAACGATATCTTCAAATAGTAAGTCGGAGATTGCAGAAGAATATAAAGCCCAGAAGTCTAATATCGATATCGTATTCCCGATTATTGAAATGCGTGAATTTTATAAACGTTCCGAGCAAGAAGTTAGGCAGGTGAAGGCTCGTTACGGTATTTTTGATTCATACATCCTGTTTGTCGGAAATCTAGAACCACGAAAAAACCTAACTACCCTATTAGGTGCATATACAAAATTACCCGAGTCAGTTCAAAATAAATATGCCTTACTTCTCGTTGGTGCAAAGGGCTGGAATGATGATGAGATACATACGAAAATTCAGCAAATGCGCATGGATGGGCTCCGTGTTATACAGCCTGTTGATTATGTGACTGATGAAGATCTACCAGCAATTATTTCTGGTGCAAGTTGTTTCACGTATGTAAGCGTCTACGAAGGCTTTGGGATACCGCCAGTCGAGGCACTTGCTTGTGGTACTCCGGTCGTGACTAGTGATAATTCATCCCTGCCTGAAGCCTGCGGTGATAGTGTCCGCTACGTGGATGCACTTGACTCCTCTGAGATCGCTCGGGCCATAGAGTCAACCCTCTCTGAGAAGAAGCTAGAGTTAGGTCCGGGCTATGAACAGGCAGCTAAATACGATGCGCTTAGTGCAGTAAAATCGTTCATTAAAACAATCGAGGATGCAGTCAAATGAAGATAGCCATAGACCTACGGGCGCTACAAGTAGGGCACGAAAATCGTGGTATCGGTAATTATCTGCTTAACATTTTGAAGTACTTCCCGAAGGATAAGACCGAGTATGTCGTAGTGCGCTACAGCTCATCAGACCCAGTCAAAGATTACTCACTTGATCTAGGATCAAAAAAGTATCAAGAAGTCGTACTGGAAAGACGCAAGTTTGCAAAGAATCCCCGGGATATGTTCCTGTTTGCGATGGGAACGTTTACGCCTGTTTTTGGTAAGGTTAAAAAGTTAAAACCTGACATCTACTTCCAGCCTGACTTTTTGTTTGGACTTCCTCGTAGTAGAAATATAAAGAAAGTTGTGGTCGTATACGATATTATCCCTCTCCTCTTCAGAAATATGTACCTGCCAAATTGGCGTCGATTTGCCCACCTGAGGCAGCTCAGGTTTCGCTCAAGAGTACTACGTTCGGTTCGTGCCCTCTATCATGAAAGACGCTACAAAAAGGGCCTCCGCGCACTACGCCGAGCAAGCAAAGTAATCAGTATCTCTGAAACCACAACCAACGACCTGATTAATGTTGTGCGGGTTGACCAGAAGAAAATTAGAACTATACACCTAGCGCCATCTTTTGTACAAACTAATAAGACTACCGTCGACGCTATATTGAGGGTAAAAATTGACCAAATCAAAGGAAAATATCTAGTGTTTATTGGTGGCACTGACCCGAGACGCCAGGTGCACGAACTTGTTTATGCTTTCAATCTGCTCAACTCAAGAGGTTACGATGTTAATCTCGTACTTGGTGGCAACGAATTCGTACAGGATAGCAAAGAACTCAACTCAACGGCACAAAAGTCGATTAACTTAAGTTCTTACAAAGATAAGATTCATATGCTCGGTAGAATTAGTGAATCAGACAAGCGCCACGTGCTTGAGAATGCACTCGCGTTCGTATATCCAACATTGTACGAAGGATTCGGCCTTCCTATCCTCGAGTCTATGAGCTCAGGATGTCCAGTGATAACCTACGACAATGCAGCGACAAGAGAGATAGCGGGTGATGCTGCCATATATACAGAAGACCAGGATGGTATGAGTATATATAACAGTACCAGAACCCTAATAGACAATCCCTCCACACGTAACAAGTACCTTTCAGATGGCATGAAACAATCAAAGAACTTCAGCTGGAATGATACGGGTAAACAAACCATAGACTACATACTCAGCTAAGCTTCATTTCTTGAAGCACACTGTTCTTAGGTCGTTCTTATCTTACGGTGTATAATTTACTATATGAAATCATCAAATAAAGAACGTCTGTTACGAATCCCCGTACTCGGGAGTGTTGCCCTGTTGGTACATGCTGTTTTCACACTCCCTAGAAGAAATCGAGACACCAGCGCTAGTCTAGTCGAAGTCGAAACCCAGCTATCCCAAATCACCGAAGATCATAAGGCATCATACAAAGATGTTTCTGATCGCCTCTCTGCTTTAGTAAAATCTAATGACAATCTCAGTCAACAACTTGCATTTATTAATGTGTCCGAGACCGATAAAAAAGTACGGGCCAACACGGCAAATTCAGATAAGGTCCTATTTGCTGAAGACCACCTCTCCGATGTATTCTATGCAAACTTTGAAGATAAATTCAGGGGGACTGAAGTAGAGATACGACGTAGAATAAGTAAGGATTATTTACCGTTGTTCAAAAAATCAGGAATAGACTATAAAAAATTTCCCATTCTTGATATAGGCAGTGGGCGTGGTGAATTTCTGAGCTTAATGAATGATAGTGGGCTAACTGCCAGGGGTATAGACATAAACACAGATATGGTGAAACGGTCAAAGAAAAAGGGGCTGGACGCTGTTGAGGGAGATGCGACGACATATCTCAATACCGCACTACCGCAAAGCTTCGGTGCAGTAACTGGATTTCATATTGTTGAACATATTCCATTCAACCAGCTACTCAGGCTATTCACCGCGGCTCATACCGCATTGACCGAGGGGGGTTTTGTGCTGTTTGAAACACCCAATCCGGAGAATATCATCGTCGGCAGTTATAGTTTCTATTTAGACCCATCACACTTAAACCCCGTTCCGCCCGATCTACTGGCTTTCGCTCTAGAGAACTGTGGTTTTAGAAATATTGAAATCAGGAGACTACACCCGTCAGAAGACCATATCGCTGATTCAAAGAAAATCCCCGCCGACTTAGCAGAGAGGCTATACGGACCAAGGGACTACTGCGTTATTGCTTACAAATAAAGCGCTACTTGATTGTGACTTTGTATTCTAGATCAACAGCATAGGGAATGTGTCTGTCTTTTTTGACAACGAATGATGCTACATTATCGAACCACTCAATTACTGTAATATTATCAGCTTGCAGTAACGCCGTATCCACGATGTACATTCCGTCACTTAATATATTTGGTAGTTCCCAGGTAATCGTTGTTTCTGTGTTTTGTTTAAAAGTACCAGTTTTCGTGAATTCGTGTTTAGTATTGGTGCCTAATACTTCTTTGCCCGCTGCGTCCCTCAGTCTGAATCCAACAACAACGCCCTCTATATCCTCTTCGGGCTTAACGGTGTGCTTTATCTTGATAAAGTCTTTTTGAACCGATACCTCGATGCCATCAGTCACTACCTTCATAGTGCCCCAGGCACCATTACTATCCACGTTATTCTTCACCACCTGCTCAGTAGCAAATAGCTTTGTGTAAAGTTCGGATACCTTTGAGGTTTCACCAATCTTTTTTATTTCGCTTGCTTCAATCAACACCGCCCTGTCACAATATTCTTTAATTGCGTTCATATCGTGACTAACGAACACTACTGTTTTTTTGTTCTTTTTTAGTTGTTTGAAGTAGTCGAAGCATTTGCGTTGGAAGTCGGCGTCTCCGACTGCAAGGACTTCGTCGATGAGTAGAATATCAGTGTCTATGCGTGTTGCAATTGAAAATGCCAAACGGACCTGCATACCACTCGAGTAGTTCTTTAGTTTCTGATCCATAAACTTCTCCAGCTCTGCAAAATCAACAATGTCGTTATACATGCCATCAATCTCTTTTTTTGAGAAGCCCATGAGCGAGGCGCTCAGGTACACGTTGTCTCTGCCAGTTAATTCTGGGTTAAAGCCTACGCCGAGCTCTATGAACGGCACAAGCCTGCCATTTACGGCAACCGCACCCTTCGTAGGTTTGTAGATCTGCGCAAGAATTTTTAGGAGCGTGCTCTTACCGCTTCCATTTCGGCCAACTATCCCAAAGAACTCACCCTTCTTAACCTCAAAACTAATGTCTTTGAGTGCATGCTGTTTTTCAACAGTACGCCTATTGCCCTTCATCTGCTGCAAGAAGCTACTCTTGAGTGAGTTGGCCTTTTCGTGCGGTAATGCGAAGTCCTTATATACTTCGTCTACTTTAATTGCTATTTCTTCACTCATTACACCTCCTCCGCAAAGTACGGTGCGCGTGATCTAAAATACAAACCAGCCAAAATACTTGTTACAACAACTATTGTAATCGGAATTAAATAGGCAACCGGTGTACCAAAAGTAGACCCGAGAGTTTCCGTTTTTGGGGTAACCAGCGCGTAGCGCATATCTTGCATGAGCTGCGCAATTGGGTTAACTATGAGAATTTTTGCCATTGCAGGACTTCGCTCACTCACTAAAGAGAAGGCGTACATAATTGGGGTTGCAAAAAATAACCCCTGCATTATAACCTCCCAAATAAAGCTCATGTCTCGATACCGAACATACAGTGCGCTGAGCAAGAAGCCGATCGCAAGCGCAAAAGCAAATAACTCTAGCACTAATATTGGCATGAGTACTATTGTTGAAGATATCTCTGTTTTAGCAACAATCATAAATATTGCAACAATTAGAAAGTTGAAAAACAGATTAATTAAGGCTGAGAAC